>JAGVVH010000443.1 GCA_019135895.1 Bacteroidota bacterium
TTTTTGCCAACGCGAGAATAAACTAATAACAATCATAACCCTGCAGCGCATCACGAGTGCAAAAACACGCGCCACCGCGACTCGGCGCCAACGCCACATACCGCCGAACGTTAGCCGCAAGCTTGTACTGAAGCGTATATTGATGCAGATAACAATCGTTGACTATTGAATGATATGCCTTCTAAGAGGAACATCGTATCGGTTCTAGCTATTCTTCTACTCTTCCTTACAGTATCTGCAATCCTCATAATTGCAGACACGAAAAGAATGAATAGGTATTATGCCAGTGTTACAGAAATCACTAATAATGATAGTATTAACTTAGTTGTCAATGACGTCTGGATGAATCATGGATATCTCTACTTTAATGACAAATACTATATTTCAGAATCTAATGTAATTTATTCAAGTCGTGAGCTCTTAGAAATATATGAATTAGAAGAACCCTTCCAGCTTATGAAGAGATCGCATTCGGATACAATTGTTCTGCAGAACGACAATGATAATTTCATAATAGTACTGAGATCAAATAACTAAGAAGCCTACGGCTAACAGGTCGGTATATGCAATTGGCTTCTGCACCGCGAGAATCTTCTGGTCAAAATGAAAGACCTTCAATGGCGGTGCAGGCCGCCCCGGCTCCCGCCGGGGTCCCCCTCCTGGTGTCACGGTTTTTGCCAACGCGAGAATAAAGTAATAACCATCTTAACCCTGCATCGCACCACGAGTGCAAAAACGCGCGCCACCGCGACTCTGCGCCAACTGCACATACCGCCGAACGTTAGCCACAATCTGAAAACAACTTGTTAATGAAACTTTTAACTGAACTGACTCAAGAAGATATTATTAAACATCCTGTCTGGGAACTTAGGATGATCGATAACAGGGAATATGTACAACCCAGTTCTAAGAAAGAGATTTCTGATAATGAAGGTATTCGATACATAGTTCAAACATACTTCAAGCTTAATTGCCGGACTGAGTTACTTGGTTTTTGCTCCCCTCAAGACACAAGTGGTATAGATTATATTCAACCGGTGATTTTCACACCAAACAGCCAGATGGTTTTGTATTTGGATTCTTCTATTGAAAAAGACCAAACAATCAAGGAAATGAACAGATTAGGCCTTTTAAAATCTGAAATTTTCCCAATCGAATGTAAACCCATGATAAAATGTGATGGAAACCTCTACTCATGGATAATAGATGATTTTAATAAAATATCAAAATAGACTGTGGCTAACAGGTCGGTATATGCAATTGGCTTCCGCACCGCGAGAATCTTCTGGCTAAAGAGGAACGTTAAATGGTCGGCGGTGCGGCCCGCCCCGGCTCCCGCCGGGGGCTCCCTCCTGGTGTCACGGTTTTTGCCAACGCGAGAATAAACAAAACAACATCATATCCCTGCATCGCACCACGAGTGCAAAAACACGCGCCACCGCGACTCTGCGCCAACTGCATTGAGTTTAATGCTAATAGACTATATATGAAAAGCCGAATTATATTATCGATTTTTCTTATTATCCTAATATCGCACTCTGTGGAGGGACAAGAGAATAGGAATCGATTTGAAGCAAAATTGGGATATGGGTATTACCAAGGTTTTAATATAGGTCTTAATTACTTTTATACGAAAAATCTTAAAATCGGATTTGGATTAGGTAGTCATTTAGATTTACCTCCCTTAGAAAATGAAAAACATTTTAATATTCAAATTGAAAACACCTTATTCTTTGGAAAACTAAACAAACAGCATGTTGGGGGATGGTATTTCAATCAACAATTAATGTATTGGGAACAAGGACTAAGTGATAATAGATGGAAAATAATGTCTTTAGGTTTAAATATTGGAAGAACTATTTCGATTACAAAGAGAATTGGAATGGACTTAGAATTAGGGCCTGCATTTAATTTAGTCGTAGGCATTAAAAGAGATCCAGAAGTGGAACAATCTGGATGGATGTGGCCTATACTATATAATGGTAGAGCGCAATTAACTTATAAATTCTGATAATGCATCTAAGTCTTAGGTTTTCATATATCACTTGAATAAAATAACTTGCCCTAACAGGTCGGTATATGTCATTGCCTTTCCGTACCGCGAGAACTTTCTGGCTAAAGAGGACAGTTAAGTGGTCGGCGGTACGGCCCGCCCCGGCTGCCGCCGGGGACTCCCTCCTGGTGTCACGGTTTTTGCCAACGCGAGAATGCATAACCCTACACCGCACCACGAGTGCAAAAACACGCGCCACCGCGACTCTGCGGCAACGCCACATACCGCCGAACGTTGGCAACAATATTGGGAAAATTTGCAATTGGTTCATATTTGATGTAAATTTGCATCAAAACATAATAAGATGGCAAGGCAAAGTATCTCTTTTACCAAACCAAATGATGAGTGGCTGAAATCTCAATTGGAGAACCAGGAATATTCCAGTAAGAGCGAACTGATAAATGATCTGATCAGACAAGCCAGAAAACAGCAGGTTCAAATTGACTGGATTAGGGCAAAGTTGGATAAATCTGAAAGAAGTGGGTTTACAGACAATACCAAAGAGCAAATTCTGAATCAGTCAAAATCCTTGCTTAATGGCTAAGTATAGACTAAGTAATGAAGCCAAAGAGGATTTGATTCGAATCCATCATTACGGAGTTGAAAAATTCGGAATGTCTCAAGCCGACAAATACTTTGATACGTTTTTTGAATATTTTGATATAATTGCCCAAAGACCATTTTCCTTTGAATCTGTAGATTACATAAAAAAGGGCTATAGGCGCTGTGTTTGCGGATCAGACAGTATATATTACAGAATAAATAAAGATGTAGTTGAAATAATGGCAATTGTCGGAAGGCAAGATATAAATACTGTCCTTGGATTGTCTGAATAAAATACTGTTGCCAACAGGTCGGTATATGTCATTGGCTTTCCGCACCGCGAGAACTTTCTGGCTAAAGAGGACCGCCAAGTGGTCAGCGGTGCGGCCTGCCCCGGCTCCCGCCGGGGACCCCCTTCTGGTGTCACGGTTTTTGCCAACGCGAGAACAAACAAATAAACATCATAATCCTGCATCGCACCACGAGTGCAAAAACACGCGCCACCGCGACTCTGCGCCAACGCCACATACCGCCGAACGTTGTGGCGCATTATAAAACGATCTGCCCATGAAGCTATTAAAGAGGAAAAGGAACCGGATCATACTTGGTATCCTCATTATTATTTTACTTATCCTACTACCAAATTCAATTGTAAAAAAATCTGCAAAGAACAGGGTTTTCGACTCAACCCAAGAAATGCCTTATAATAAAGTCGGATTGTTACTTGGTACAACAAAATATCTTCAATCTGGATCAATTAATCCGTACTACAAATACAGAATTGATGCAGCGGTATCTCTATACAAATCAGGGAAAATATCCTTTGTTCTCGTTAGTGGAGACAATGGCAGAGTATCCTATGATGAGCCCACTACAATAAAAAATGATTTAATAGCTGCTGGTATTCCTGAAGCAAAAATCTATCTCGACTACGCAGGTTTCAGAACTCTAGATTCAGTTGTAAGGTCCAAGGAAATATTCGGTCAATCCAGTATAACCATTATATCTCAGAAATTTCATAATGAAAGGGCAGTCTACATTTCAAAACATAAAGGGATTAGTGCCGTAGGTTTTAATGCTAGAGATACCTCTTTACGTTTTGGATTCAAAACTAGAATGCGTGAACTTCTTGCCCGTGACAAAATGATGCTAGATTTAATCTTCCATAAGAAACCTAAGTTCCAAGGTGATAAGATTGAAATAAAATAACGACGCCACAACAGGTCGGTATATGTCATTGGCTTTTCCGCACCGCGAGAACTTTCTGGCTAAAGAGGACCGTTAAGTGGTCGGCGGTGCGGCCTGCCCCGGCTCCCGCCGGGGACTCCCTCCTGGTGTCACGGTTTTTGCCAACGCGAGAATAAACAAATAACATCATAATCCTGCATCGCACCACGAGTGCAAAAACACGCGCCACCATATATCATAATACTTGCTCTAATGTTGAAAGCAAATGTCTACGGACAGCTGCCTGAAACAACTATATATGGAACCTATTACTCAAAAGGTAATAAGTTCGAGCGATGGTCTATAATGACAATCAATAGTGATAGTACATTTCTATATGAATATGGAGTCGGAGGTTGTCAAGCTGATATTTCTGGAACATGGGCAAGAGTAAATAACTTTCTAGTATTCAAGAACGATTTTGAATACACTGATGAGTATTTCAAATCGCTTGACAGTACCTCTGCAATGAATGATACATTAGTGATTCTGATGCCAAAAGCCTTTTATCCTGATTTAGGGAGAATCTGGTGGAAAATCAAAAAGAGGTCTATTAAGCCAATGAAACCTATAGATACTGGTTGTTTAATAGAAAAGAATAATCATAAAAGAAACTGACGCTAACAGGTCGGTATATGCAATTGGCTTCTGCACCGCGAGAAGCTTATGGTCAAAATGAAAGACCCTCAATGGCGGTGCAGGCTGCCCCGGCTCCCGCCGGGGACCCCCGCTGGTGTCACGGTTTTTGCCAACGCGAGAATAAACAAATAACATCATAATCCAGTACCGCACCACGAGTGCAAAAACACGCGCCACCGCGACTCTGCGCCAACTGCACATACCGCCGAACGTTAGGGCCAATAGCGGCTCATGTAATTGAAGATGTAGCTATGTGCGTTTATCACATCTATATGGGGGGGCTAGCTGAACATCTCGCTGCAAAGTGACT
>JAGVVH010000055.1 GCA_019135895.1 Bacteroidota bacterium
ACAATAGTTCGTTAAAGTTTTAAGCGGCCATAGTGCCGTATAATATAAGTTCTCTGACATGTTTGTTATTTTTTGCAGAGTGTGGGTAAATCCCGAACACGTCAAAAAATCGGTTTAGCATTAAAATATTGTGATTCATTGTTTTAATATCAGCCATGGAAAAAGTACCTCTTTCTTCTTTAGGTATGCTCAACCAATGTATTGCCTTAGCAATATTGATTGAAGTTAAAGAAGCATTGAATTGAAAATGGAGTTTGTTTTCACTTCTGGCTTGTGAGTCATTGAGTCCGGTATGTTGTTTTCCATCGCGATAAAGAAATTCGATCTGAAAGCGGCTATGATAATAAAGCAGCACATCATTGGGATCCATTGAGATGTCTGTAGAGAAATATAGCTTTCGGGCATTTTTCCCATTTGTTTTTGAGTATGTGACATGAACCAGCATGATATTACGTTTTAGGGCTTTGCAATAGACTTCTCCCGCGTATATTGTTGTCTCATCATCCCCTGATATAAAAGTAAAGTAGTCTCTGTCAATTTCGCTAATGTCGATCTTCCCGGTGTATTTTCTTGGTCTGCCTCTTTTCCCGGTAGGAGTATTAGTGCAAAGATATTTCATGTCTGCATCATCTCTGAGCCTGCTGACAAGATGCAAGCCTGATGAGATTACCTGATCCGCGAAGGACTTTTTGGAAAACCATGCATCGGCAACCAGGTACTTTGATATAGATTTTAAGATATCTTTTCTTTCAGATATAACCCCTGCATACCAATCAGAAAGGTTTTGATCACCACGGTTAAGTGTTTGAACAGCTTCAAGGTGAAAAGCAGTATGGTTATCAATATCAATGGCGGCTAAGCCACCTATTTCCAGGCCCCATTTTGCCCTATTGGCACAACCTGACCAATACCAGCCGACACCGGGAGTATGTTTACCGGATTTTGATACATAGCTCGGATCAAAGGCAATAGCATATCTGCCGCTCCCTTGTGATAAGGTGAGCTCCTTGTTGAAAGTTAAAAAATCAAAGCGTTTTTCAAACTGCTGCCGGTATCGTTGTTCTTTATATTTTCCATACCTTGCAAGCTGTAAGAAATTTATTCGACCACGGATGGACAAAAACAGGATAAAAGTCTCCAGGAGAAACATCCTTCTCCATTTATTAATATTTGGCAACTTGTCCATCATGTTAAGAATGAGTGTGTTATAAGGTTTTTGTTCCCTGATAATCATAACTTTTGCAGATTTGGTTAATCTATTAAGTTATTGATTGTCAGGGACTTAACCAAATTATCTCGTTGTTATTTATTAACTATTTTCTTGATTTTCAAACAATTATATTAACATTTAACGAACTATTGTTAACATTTAACGAACTATTGGGGATAAAGAGCAGATAGAAAAGATTTATTCGGGATGCCGGAAATACATTATAAGTCTTGCAGGTCATGCAAGTCATGCAAGTCATGCAAGTCATGCAAGTCGTGCAAGTCGTGCAGGTCGTGTAAGTTGTTCGTGTAGTGTTGATTATGTGACTCGTGCCGTTTGTGTGGTTAGTGCCCTAACGGATAATTGTTAATTGTTAATTGTAAATTGTTAATTGTTATTAAAGCGTTTAGCGTCCTACAAGAGAAGTTCGAGGTTCGAGGTTCAAGGTTCAAAGTTACTCGCACCTTGAGCTTTGCCGCAGGCCGCTCGTTGTTCTTCCACCCTAGAGCTGGAGAATGAGATCCCGCATCCCGTGGGAAACCGGGATGCGGGATGACATTGCGCAGGGGTTTTGCTGACGGCCACCCTTCCAGGGTGGACCCAATGCTACTGTCCTTTACCCCGGGCGAAACCGGGGCTATTGGAAGACCAGCCCTCCAGGCTGGTTAAACTCATTGACATTATCGTCATCTGGCAGTACTGGGGTTACCGGAAAATCAGGAGTGTGTTATTGGGTGATTCCTGACACCGGAGGTGTCACCATCCAATAGCCCGGGTACCGCCCCGGGAAAAATGGCGCCTCATACCAGGTGCAACCCTGGAGGGGTTGACTCCGATCTGCAGGTGAAAGTTGAAAGTAAAAAACTGAAAATGAGGTGTTTAGCATAGTTCAAATTTAATGTTCAAGGTTCAGGGGTTTCAGCATGTTGGCCTTGTGTCTTGCGTCCTGCGCCTTGTGTCATGCAAAGGAAGATAAAAATCATATCCTTTATGCCATCGTATTGACCTAATCCTCTATATACTGCTGACTTATTAAGATAAGCATTATAAAAGTTGCTATCTATAGACAAAGCAGCCCTTGAGCAATTACAGCTCATTATGAGCTGAACGAGGAAAAAAAAGGCATACTGCTCAAACTGATTGAGACTTTCGTTTCTAAAAAGCGGTTTAAAGATTACCTGCAAAAAAATATTGCTGCATTATAACAGAAAAGCCCGGACTTGCCGGGCTTTTTGCTATCTCATCTCGCATTCAAAATATACTTTATATAAATTGGTCCCCAAAAAAGAAACGATGTTGTTATTAAGAAAAACAGAAGGGTAAGAAAAATAGATAGTCGATGATTATTAAAGAACTTTGGTTTTTCTTCTACCAATCGTTTCCCTTTTCCTGTCCTATAAAACACTAAATAATTCACAACCATTATTGCAACAAATATTCCTACCATTATATAGTTTGACATGTTATAATTAGCCAAATAAGCAAATATTACACTAATCAAACCATTTATTATAAGTGATAATGAAAAACTTAATGTAAAAACAACCGTTGAATGAGGTTGGTTATCTGGCAATACCTTTGTGTAAAAAAGGTAATAGTAATAATAAAAAACATCCTGTTTTCCGCATTGGGACACCCTAAAAATTATTCTGGATAATATCGTATAGTTCCTGCTGCTCTTTATCCATCTTAAGCAGATGGCTTTCTGTGTGTTTGGAAGTTGGGAGCGTATAAGTTATCTGGTACATGTTATGAGTGACTTCTGCTGCCTTTTTCAGTGACAATGTTGATTTAGCCTGATACAAAGCACGTTCCAGATCCTTGTAAATACAATAGGCTGTGAAGGCAATGCAGATATGAGCCTCTATTCTCTCTCGCAGTCTATGGTAAATTGGCCTTATCCGTAAATCAGTCTTTGATATGCGGAAGGCCTTTTCAACAAACCATAAGTTCTTATAATTCTGCATGACCTCCTGGTTGCTTATCCTG
>JAGVVH010000170.1 GCA_019135895.1 Bacteroidota bacterium
GGTAACACCAAAATTAAGCTCCAGCAGTTTGTCAGGGGCTTCTTGCTGCAGTTTGATTAATTCAGACTTTGAAAATGATTCATAAAGCAAACTGTCAGGGGTGACCTCTTTTGGGCCTTTTTGTGCCATTAGTGCAACTAACGGGCATAAAAGAATAAAAAGGATGATGTTTTTTTTCATTTTTTCATTTTTTGTATTTATTCAATTTTATTGTTTCATTTTGTTAGACGCGTGAAATTACAAAATGTTCCGAATAAATAGGTCTTTTTGTTATAAATCAATAAAAATAATTATATTTATAGTTCGATTTTAATATTTTGTTTATAAAATTTCTTTTTTTATAAAAAAACTGTCCGAATTTTTTCGGACAGTTTTCAAAAATAAGAAAATAAATTTTTATCTTATTATGTTTAGGGTACCGTGATAGTTTACGATTTTAGCTTTTCCTTTTAGTTTACGATTTTAGCTTTTCCTTTGTAGTAGAAAGTAAAGTAATAAACTCCGTCATTCAAATTATGACCGTCAAAAAATTTCGAACCAACAGTAAGTTCTTCGCCTTTCATAAAGGTATCGTAATTATCAGCCTGATATACTTTTTTACCCCATCGGTCATAGATATCTAATGTATTGGTTCTGTATTCATCAGGATCTTCAGGGTTGATCTTGGTGTTCAGGTTAGTGATGGCAAATACATCATTAAATCCATCTCCGTTAGGAGTGATAACATTCGGGAAAATTAAGTCAGCTTCTATTACAACGGTATGAATAATTTCATCAATGCAACCGTGTTCAGTTTCAATAAATAGAGTTACATTATAGTCCCCCCAGGTTTCATAGGTATGAGTGGGTGAAAATTCTGAAGAGTCAACAATTCCATCACCAAAATCCCAAAACCAGGATGTTCCGGAAGCAGAAGTAATTAAGGAATCGGCATAGTTGGTAAATGCAACAGCTCCATCGTTTTCACTGAGAAGTGAGATTTCGGGATTTGCAGCAAATTCAGCCATGGGTTGAGCATATACATGGAGATAATTCCATTTCATAAGTGAGTCTTGACAGCCTTGCTCTGATATAACGAGTAGTTGAACATGGTAATCACCCGGTTCGGTAATCGTTACTTCGGGATTTTTAAGTGCGGACGAGAAAACGAGACTTCCGTCAAGATTGTAAATTCTCCAATCATAAGTCAGGTTGATACTGTCAGGTGTAGTTAGATTGTTGAATAACAATTTTAGCGGGGAACAGCTTTCGGTTGAAGAAGCTTCAAATTCACAAATAGGCTGTGGGTCAATATATATTAAGATAGTATCACTGCCATTGCAGACCAAAGAACTGTCAGCATTATTTGTGGTAACATTCAAAATATATTCACCTTCGCTTAATACATATATGTTCTCAGATGTGCTTCCTGTATTCCATTGATAAACGGCGGTAGAGTCACTGAAGTTAGACTCGAGATAAAAAAGTTCACCGGCACACAAACCTATATCTTCTCCAAGGTCAGGTCTTGGGCTTTGAATGACATTTACATTAAAGTTAGTATCATAAGCACAGCCATATTCATCAATAACAGTGGCAATATAGTTAAGGTTTCCTGACTGTTCTGGAACTACATAGCTGCCGTTAACACCGGGTCCGGTATATATAACAGTATCAATTAGAACATTATAAGTCCAATCTTGTGGAAGAAGTCTTGGATTTAAAGCCAATTCCCATCCAAAAATATAACCGTTATCTGATCCCCAAGTGTCTTGTACTTCAATGTACCAAGTTCCGTTAAGGGAGCATCCGTTCATATAAGTCCCGAAATCCTGATAAGGATGATAAACTTGTGTCATATTCGCTACATCTGTTGGATTCACGGTTCGATTAACAACCCCTCCAATATTTGCAGGTTCGTAAACAAAGCCTTGTCCGCTGGCATAAGTGTAACCTTGGTTAGTAGTACTTGACCAGCAGTAATCCCATCCGGTTCCCATAACATTGCTTGCGGGATTGCATCCCCCACCATCCGGTTCATAATACAGTCCAAAATAGGCATAAGTAGTTCCACTCCAATGATATGTTTGATAGTCGGGTAACATGATTGCTGTATTGCCGTTGGGACAAGTTAATTGAATTAAGATATCACCGATATAAGAATGCTCGATATTGAGTCGTACGTAAAGAATATCATCAGGATTGCTTATATGTGCAGTAGGATTAAATGAGGTAAAGGTAACGGGAGAACGGTAAGAATATCCATAAGGAGGACAATTGACCCCATCCGGCAAAAAGATCCCCAGGGTGGTAATTTGTGTACTTCCTACTGAATCAACCCTAATACTGGCATAGGCATCATATCCGCAATTAAGCTCAATGGTGCTGCCGGTGCAGATATCCGGAAAATGCCCCACCCCGGTGATGGGATTTGAGGAAGTCCTGACTCTGAAGGTTAAGGGAATTTGAGTTCCACAACCTGCAGTGTCTTCAATGGAAACAGAAACATCATATCCTCTGCCTTCTCTGAATTTGTGAGGCATAACATACAATCCAACCCCTGTAATAACAGTGTCGCCTAAATCCCATTTAAAAATTGAAGTGGCATCAGATTGGGCATAGCTAAAATTATTGTCGATATATTCACCGTAAACCTGTAAGATAACTGTATCATAAGGGCAAACATTCACATAATAATAGCCGTCATTAAGTCTTGGATCCAATCGGGGAACGTGAGAA
>JAGVVH010000111.1 GCA_019135895.1 Bacteroidota bacterium
CACTTGGTTCTGCTCTTAAATTAATTGTCGAGTCAAAAATAATAACCATAATTGCTTACGTGATTATACTCATCCTTCTTTTTGCGTCATATCCGTACTTCAAAACATTATTGTGAATATTTAATCGATGAAATAATGGACATAAAAGGTGATGTAGTAATGGTTGAAATATGTGATCAATCAGGAGTGAGTAATGAACATAAATGATTTAATAGCGGAATTATCACAAGATGCTCGTTTGACAAGTAAATACGGTGATATACCCGGTGACCCTCGATGGATTAAAATATGGGTCAGAGATGGCTTTCACTGTGCCTACTGTGGAGTAAATATTTTACAAGATGTTATCCATATGACAAGCGCCCAATTGGATCATATACTGCCAAAATCGAAATACAAAGATTATATGAATGAAGATGCCAATTTGGTTTTGTCTTGCTATTGTTGCAATCAGATAAAGAGGGCATTTGATCCATTGAAAGACCTATCAGAACAAGTAAAAATGAACTTGTCTCCTGCGACTTTCAATACATACAAAGATGAATTGTTAGCCGTGTGCTAGAAAAATCAAACTTAATAATTTAATTTGATTAGGATTAATGCCTAGCATGTTATTAAGGCAATAATATGAAAAAGAATGCCAATGATATTTTTGAGACAGGTATGTCAAACGATGAAACTATCAAAGCAGAAGAGCATTTTAATACACTAACCAAGCCATTTGGAATAGGATTGGCAAACATTGTAGCAGGTGCTCTCATCATTCCTCGAGCAGCCTGTCTTGCCGTTGCACCTCCATTTGCCGCTGGTGCTGCACTATTAGGCTTTGCACCACTATTATTAAAAAAGATTTATCGTGTTTTTAATAAAAATAAGATGAGGGAGCAAGAAACATTTAAAAACACAAAAATAGGCCGTTCTTATATGCCGGAAGAGAATCTTAATAAGTACTTTCTTGATATTTTAAAGTGGGAACAAAAAACAGGTGAATATGATAATTATCAGCAACTAATAAGCTCGGCATCTATATTGTTTGAAACCGGATTGAGACACATACTTGTTGAACCGGCGCATCCAATAGCATCCGAGATTATTGAAGCTCATTTGCAACACAATCCTCTTTTCGACCCTAGTGTTCTCATAAGATGGCAGGAAAATAGAACAAGAATTTGCTTGGGACAATCAGGATTCGTTTTGGCGGGATTAAAACATGGGCTTTGTCAGAAGCGAGTTCGTATAAACAAATTCCTCGATGATCACTTTCAATCACAGTATCGTTCAATTATTACTAAGAGAAGCATGTATGGGGCTTTAAATAAAATTGTTAATTGTTATAGAAATCCTACATCCCATGGGGATAAACTATTCTTTAGCAAAAGTGATTATGTTGATCTTTTAAAACTGATTTTGGGATATGATTCTTGCACAATTTGGGCAGGTTTAAATAGTTTCTCTATTCTACAACCTGACCGAGGTATTCTTCACAATCATATTGTACTGCGTATTTATAATTGAATTGGATCATGAGTATCAATTATTTATTACTTAATTGAACATAAATTATTTTATTTGACATCCTCCATCATCGGTAGTATTTTAATGTCAAATATTGCCAGTGAATCTATCCGCCCGATAGACACAAACTGGCCCTAAGAGATCTGGAAAAGTTGGTCTTCCTGAGCATTCAGCAAACTCAAGGAGACCTTTTTTATTTTGGGGGAACGAGCGATGACCATTATATTTTCGGAACCAACATTGGGCGACAAGCTTTTAGCCGTAATGGGAAAGAAGCGGGCGGTCTTTATCCCGGACATTTACAGCAGATTCGGGAAATACGCCTATGGAAGGGCGGTTAAGGAATCTTTTCTGGAAGCTCTGATCAGACCAAATAATCAGGAATTGGAAGAAGGCTGGTTTTATCAAGATGAAATCATGCCGCCAATCAACCGTGAGGAAGGAAAGGACATTTGATTTAGCGACAGTTATGCCTGGGTGATTACTGGACCGGTAATCATGCACAGACCCTATGAGGTTTGAGAAAGTTAGCCTCCCGTTAAGTGAACACGTTCATTTTGGGGAGGTTTTTCATTTTAGCGCGGATTGCTACCTATATTATTTATAAAATAATCGAGAGGTGTCTTATGACTAAGGAAAGAAATCCGGATTTCAACATCTGTGAAATATTCCGGGAGTGGTTTGCGGAAAACAAGCACCGCTTTAACCAGAAATGCAGGATTCGCTACTACAAGAACAGGGAATACAACCATGTAGAGATCGATTTTGA
>JAGVVH010000022.1 GCA_019135895.1 Bacteroidota bacterium
CCTGCAAAGGATAAGACCGGAGATACGCGGTTCAGTTAAAAAGAAAAAAGGTATCTTTAAACATCAGAACGTTCTTTGAATGACACCCGGCTTTGGAGTTCCTGAAGCCTTTTGAAGTGTAGTTTTTTGGGAGTAGACTAACAGGATTACGGCGCAAGGTTCTATGATGCTCAAATAGGACGGTTCCATACCGTGGATCCCCTTGCAGATGATTCACTAAACATTTCTTTTACACCATTTAACTATTGCACTAACAACCCAATCTTATTTATCGATCCAGATGGAAAGGATAAGTATCACTTTGATGAAAGTGGAAATATCTCAAAGATCGAAAAGGAAGGTTGGTTAAAAAATACCTTTAAAGGCCACACAGGATTCATGTCAGATGGTACAAAGTTTTTTATATCAAATCATATTGCTAAACATTTATATAAGGATTTTTCTTATGGCACCTTAAACTCTGACCCGGAGGCCAACTTTGGAATTATTACAACTATTGAGACACCTGAATTATTGGAGAATCAGATAAATCTTGCAATGAGTGATTTTAAAAGAACCGATTATTTGCCAGGACTCAATTTAGTTAAGGCTTTTAAAGAAAGTATAAACATGGGGCAATTAGATTTCTCAGATGCATATAAATATAGCAAACCCAAACTTACAATAATAAATACCTCTAAAGGTTTAGAGGCTCAGAATGCCCATAATATTGGCAATTTCCTCACCGGTGCAGCTTTCTATAAACTTAATATAAATCAAGAAGTTGGCAGACTTGGTGCACATCTGTATGCTATATTTTTTCAGGGACATCTTTTAGGAGATAGTCGTGATGATCAAAGAATGTTAGTAGAAGGATGGAACTGGAGTGCTGGAAGGATAATAAACCGTTAATCTCAGAATATGTTAAGTAAACATACTTACTTTATTGTTGCAGGTTCAGGTATATTCGTAATAGTCGTAGTATTCAGCCTGATACAGCTTATTCAGAAGAATCATTATAAAATTATAACCGATAATGATGTGAAGATCTTATATGGCTGGTCAATTGAACCGAGAGATAACAAATCAAAATCAAACTATATTTTTTCATTAAATAAGAGAGATAGTTTAGATTATAACATTAAACCTATCAATTTCTATAGTGTTGCTGACATGTCTGAAATTAAGCTTCCCTATAGAATTAGTTATGATAATTTTATGGCGGTACTTGAATTAAAGAATTCAGATCAAGTAAAAGAGCATTTGAAATTGGTCCACGAAATATTTAAAGCTACTGGTGCAATAAGAATTGTCTCAGACATGGATAATGAAGATGTAATTTACTTCACTTATGGTAGAAGGATCCAAACTCTACTGATATATATTCCTGCGAATCTATCAGTTGAAACAGCACATAATCTTACTCAAGGGTATAGAAAAATAGATGGTAACTGGTACTATAGGATGCGACTTAAATAGTTAGATTCTTACAGCGATAAGACCCGGTTCTCACCCGGGTTTCTTTTCCTGTTTTCGTCACCCCATCTGGGGTGATTTTATAACATGCATATATTCATAGAAATAACCTTTTGATTTTGATGTTTTGTAATGGCCCCATAATTCATCGGACGAGATTATAGACAGAAATCTGTAATTTTATGATGATGAAAAAGAGAACATTCACCCGGGAAGAGAAGCTTCGGATCATTAAAGAAGGCAGTGAACAAGGAGTAAAATTCATTCTTGAGAAGTATGCTTTGTATCCTGCCACGTATTATTCCTGGAAGCGCAAGTTTGAAGAAATGGGCGAGATTGGTCTTCAGCATGGGATGACCCCGAAGCATTTAAAGAGGATCCGTGAGCTGGAGAAAGAGAACTCGTTATTAAAGCAACTGCTTGCCGGGAAGGAGTTGGAGGGCAAGCTAAAGAGGAGGTAGTCTGTTCCTTCATTTTCAGGGGTATGAAAAGAGATACGGCACTTTCAATAGCTGGCATTACCAGGCATCAGTATTACTATAAGCCTAAGTCTGGCAGAAGGGGTAAGCCCCTAGTGTTCCAATTAGTGTGTCCGGGGAGGCAGGTTTTCATCGAAGTTTTACAGGGTCGGTTTTTATTTTATAGCGCCGCGATATTTTTAAGCTTCCCGCTTTTAATCAGCCCATCGATGGCATAAAG
>JAGVVH010000024.1 GCA_019135895.1 Bacteroidota bacterium
GCTCACTCCGAGATTGTTAATACAATAAGGATTAATGACATGTTTATCATCTCCGGTATTGTCAAGATATTGTTTGCTCACAAATTTAGTAGCAAAGGTGATGTCAAAATTTTTAACCGGGGTAAATACAAATTCATTGCTCGCCACAATATTCGGAGAAAAGGAGATATCGGTAGTTCCCAGTTCCAGCGTCACTTGTTCCGACCAGTTATCATAATCATCCACATAATGGGTATAGTTAAGAATTTTATTCATACTGAAAGTGCCGTTAATTCTCCAAAGGAAAAATTTTGCCGGTCGGTATGAAGTGACCAACTCTAAGCCAAGGCGATAGCTCTTAGCAACATTTGCCATGATGGCATCACCCACATCATTAATTTCGCCGGTAAGCACAAGTTGGTCATCATAATACATAAAATAGCCGTTAGCATTAAAAGCGAATTTATTAAGTTGCAAACTATAGCCGAGTTCAAAATCATAGAGGGTTTCTGCAACCGGTTTTTTGGCATCGGGAGCATCCACAATGTCGGAACGAGTGGGTTCACGGTGTGATTGAGCAAAAGAGAAGTACAAAGCATGCTCTTTTCTATTATCCAGATAATAGTGAATCCCAATTTTAGGATTGAAAAAATTCCATGTGAGATGCTGTGTAATATCGGCCAGATTATCATCCATTCCGGCAATTTTGTAGTCAATAAAACGATATTGGGCATCGGCATAGAGCATCCATTTCGGGGAAGGCATAAATTCCAGTTTTACATAGAGATTGGATTGTGTTTTGTTTCCGGTATTATTGTACCACCGTGCATTTGCAGGCACCAAACCGGCATACTGCATCCAGATAATGGTTCCGTAATGTCCTCCGTCGTAGCGATTGACAGCACCTCCGACAGTCCACCTCAACATTCTTTGTTTTACCTTGCTTTTTATCTCATCGCTAAAATTAAAAGTCAACCCATAAAAATAGTTATCAAGATATTTTCTGGTGATTAAATCCGAACGTTTAATGGTATCGGTTCCGGAAGTAAACGGGGAAAGACCATAACCGGACAATTTTTTATCGTCCTTATACTGTTCATAATAACCGATGCCGCGGGTAAGGTGCACTCCGATATTCAGATCATACTGATGCTTTCTTTTGTTTTTATCGATTGCCTTTCCATACTGATAAAAAAGCTGATAATGAGTTTGTTGATAATTATCGGTCTCATTGTCATAATAATTTAGATTTCCAAAAGCATCATAGTATTCCCCGCAAGGATTATAAGTTCTGTCGGTTTCAAGCATATCGGAAGAGATGCCGTCCCATGCCAGGCCGGTAATTTCCTTTCCATAAAGCAGATTAAACTTAAGTGTTCCGAAATTTTTATTTTTTTTCTTATTCAGCAGACGATAGTCGGCAGTAAAAAAGAGGGAGTTAAGGTTGGCGGAAGCCCGGTCAATGTAACCTTTGCTCTGAATATTGGAATAAGAAACGGAAGAAGAGAACCTGTCGTTAACCAGGCCGGTGCCAAGGGCAACAGTGTTTCTGAAAGTATAGAACGAGCCGGCGGCAGAAGAAATTTCAAGAAACGGTTTCAGAGAAACAGCTTCCAAGGTAGAGAAATTCATGCTGGCTCCGAAAGCCGCGCTGCCATTGGAAGAGGTTCCCACCCCGCGTTGGATGGATAGATTGCCCGTATGGGAGGCAAAATCAGGCAGATTAACAAACCAGGTTCCCTGAGATTCGGCATCGTTGAGTTCAATACCGTTGACAGTTGCATTAATACGGGTGTGGTCAATACCGCGGATACGCATATAGGTATAGCCGATGCCGGTCCCTGCGTCCGAGGTAGTGACCACAGAAGGAATATTCTCAAGAAGATTGTTGATACTGCCGTTCCCCTGTTTTTCTTCGATAACCAAGGTCAGTGCGCAGCAAACAAAAGTGGTAAGATGTTGTTTAATCATCTTTCTTTCCCAAGTCAATTTGTACTTCATAACTTACAATAGTTTAGTTAATACTACATTTTAAAATGGAAAGAGGATAATGAAAAATTTCGGCAAATTCCCTACGTCGGCATTACCCGCATC
>JAGVVH010000288.1 GCA_019135895.1 Bacteroidota bacterium
TCACTTGTACAGACTGACTCCCAGACGCATTTTGCTTTTTTCTTACAAACATATCAAAAATTTTGGGACACCCAAAATTACAAAATTAATATTGATTATCAATATATTATATCGATGTCCCGAAAAAGTGCGGAAAACAGGGGGCTTTGGTAATGTGCTTGAAAGTTGGGTTGATATTACTTAAATAATGATATCTGCTTTACAGTTGAATTTTTCATTGTAAATCGTAGAGGTTTTTTATTAATTGTTTCAACTTCTTTTTGACTTTTTAAGTAATCTCTTAGTTTCTTTTCTGACCAAGTTAATTGTAACTTCTTTATAATCTCTTTGACAGTATATTCACCTGTTTTAAGTAGGTCGAAGATTTTATTTTCGTAATTTTCATTTGGTTCATTTACGTTTGATTTTACGTTTGATTTATTTACTTCTGATAAGGTCGGTTTATAATCAGTCAAAGGATTTCCGTCAAAATCAACTGCTATTGCTCCTTGTTGTATCAATAGATTATTGGCAATATTTTCATTGGCGTCAGGTTTACGAACATATATCTTTCTATTTTTTCTTAACCCATCTATAACACCAGACCAAGTTCCTCCTTTATCGGAAGACTCTGCAACATAAATTTCAGAAGCAAGCCCATAAATAATAGGATTCCTAGCCATTGCTAACTCAACTTTCCAAGGTACTTTCGGGGGAAAAGTACTTAAAACTAAAACATCGCCGTCAACAATTTGTTTATAGTACTTTTTAAAACCTGACGAAAATGTCATAATGCCTTGAGGTAAGACAATAATACTTTGACCTTTGTATTTAATTGCAGAATCTAATGCTTGTTTATCAACTCCTTTTGCAAAACCACTGACGACAACTTTGTATTCTTTGCTTGCTAATTTTGCTATATTGTCGGTGAATTCCAGCGATTTATCTGATGCATTACGCGAGCCAACAATTGCAATTGACTTCTCTTGCATTATTTGTTTATTACCTTTTACATATAACAATGCTGGTGAATGAGCTGCTTTGAGGTTATCTTTAAGAGTCTTTGGATACAGCGGAGAAGTTATTGGTATTAGTTCATAACCCTCATTATACAATGTTTCAGCTAAAAATGCATTGTTGACCAATTCTAATTTTGCTTTCTTTAAATCTTCTACTTCTTTATATTCAAGTCCATATTGAGTTTCCCAATCATTTTCTGATAGTTGAAAAAAATCTTCAATTGAGAGTTTATACTCATGGAAAAATTTTATTATGAGTTTATTTGTTTTTAAATATCCCCATCTTGGCAAATGTGCCAGTGCTATCCAATACGCTGATTCTTTGTTCATATTAAATCTCCTCCTACTGTTCTTGCAATTACTAAAGGGGCAATTTTTAGAGCGCCTAAATTAGTCAAATATTTTCCGATTTCTTTAATTGTGGCTCCACTATCAAAGATATCATCAATCAATAAAATCGTTTTACCTCTTATTTCTTGAGGATTCTTGTATGTAAATGCGTCTTTTACGTTATCAGATTTCAAAATAGAATTTTCAAAAACCTTCTGTTCGCTTGTTACTCTTTGCTTAATCAAGTTGTGGGAAATTGGAAATTTCAAAACTTGGGATACTTTCACTGCAAAATTCTTAACCAATTCACCTGACTTTGTTGGTGGTACATAAAGAATTAAATCGAATTTTTCCTGTTCAAATTTTTTACGATATGCTTTAAGAATTAATCTCAAAAGAAAGTCAGGGAAATCCCCACCATTTTCATATTTGCTGCGATGTAATGCAATCCCGACGTTTGAAACACCATAATAGGATGCTGCAACTCCATTTATTAAATTCGTTCCTTTTGTTTTGACTTCGAGTACGGGAAAATAATCTTCTCGAAAATCTTGCAACCTTTGTCTCCATTCATCATTTATGCTCACTATTATTTTATTCAGACCTGTATTATCGCAATTTGTGAAAGAGTGGGTTGATGAATCACCCAAATAATCGCATAGATATTTCATACGAGATTGGGTTGTCTCAGCATATTCTATCATTTTTTCCAAATCACGAGTTTTACTTGCACGTAATTCTTCGAAAGTTTTAGTATTAAGCGGAGGTGCATCAGTTATATATTCAAACATTTTACTTCTTCCGATAGTAACCTCTCGTATAATTTTTTGTTCTATAAGGTCAGCTTTTATCACTCTTATTTGAGTCTGCTTCAAATTTGTTTGCCTCATCAAATTACGTTCTCCAAGCATTTCATTTTTAACTGCTGCTATTACTTTTTCATACTTTGAAATTGAAGGCCTTCCCCCCTCAATAAATGCTTCAGGGAGTTTTTTATCTTCAGGATTATAAAAGAGTATAATGTAAGCAGGTTGATTGTCTCTGCCAGCTCTCCCAATTTCCTGATAGTAATGTATTGGAGATTGTGGAATTTGAGTATGTATGATGAAACGTATATCTGACTTATCAATTCCCATTCCTAAAGCGTTTGTAGAAATAATGCATTTCCATTTATTCTGCATTAATCCGGCCTCAATTGCAATTCTTGAATCAGCGTCTAAACCAGCATTATATCCGACTGAAGAAATTTTTAAGAATTCAAACCATTTAGAATATATTTCAGTATCAACTCTGGTACCTGTATATAAAATTCCTGAACCAGGTAGTTTTTCTATATTTTGACCTAACCAAATTAATTTGTCATCTTCGGAATTAACTTTAATGACATATAATCTAAAATTATCTCTCATTAAATTTCCTCTGATAATAGTTAAATTACCACCCATTTGTTGAGCTATATCTGTCTCAACCCTTTTTGTTGCTGTTGCAGTTGTTGCTAATACTGGTAGTCCTTTCGGCAATAAGTTAACAAGATTTATGATACGCCTGAATGCTGGTCTGAAATCGTGCCCCCAAACCGAAATGCAATGAGCTTCATCAACCACGACCATTGAAAGATTCATTTGCCGTGTCGCCTCAATCCACTCGGAATTTTCTTGCCTTTCAGGCGCTATATATAGGATTTTAACCTCACCAGCTTTTGCATCTGATATTATTTGAGAATTTTCTTCTGGTATTTGTTCGCTATTTACACATTTGGCCGATATACCTAAAGAATTCAATTTCTTTACCTGATCGCGCATTAGTGCAATTAACGGTGAAAAAATTACAGTCGTGCCTTTAAAAAGTATTGCAGGAAATTGAAAACAGAGCGATTTGCCAAATCCAGTCTTTTCAATAAGTAGAACTCTTTCGCCTTTTAAAATCTTTTCAATGGTAATCCATTGTTCATCATAAAAATGACTTAGATTAAATGTTCGTTGTAAAATTATTTCAGCTTCTTGCTGCGTCATATTTAGAATATTATAAGAACCGGCAAAATTGCACTCTTTGGTAAAGCTTTGGATTCAGCGTTGGCTCGTGGGGCTTTGGCAATGTGTGTAATATGGATGGGTTTTCTTTCTTGTTCTTGCGGGTGATATAAAAAAACAAAATAAATTCCATCAAATTTGCACTGCCTTATCAAGAAGCTAAATCCTTTCATATTTCGATTTTATCGTTATTGTATCTGAATGCTCTTCTGTCTATTAAACTTGTTACTAACTTGTTTATACACACCATAATATTACACAATATTTTTAAATTTAAAAGAATATATGCAAATAAATCATTTTCATTTATTTTACAAATGTAGTATATTTTTACAAATCATCAAATAAACTTTTAATCTTCTGCCAACTTTTTTCGTTTACCTGGTATATATCTCGGTGATTTGGCTTCTTTTATGGCTATTAAGTTCTTGAATATACCTCAGGTTAATTCTTTCTTAAAGCAAATGTGTAGCATAGTTTTGACGAAACCAGCGCAAGATAGTGGATGAGTATATTTCTGCTTTCTTCGAGGCCTTCTTTATAACTTGTTCCAGACTTCTTTCGCTGTCTACTCGCCAAAGCCAGCTTTTCAAAATGCCATTCTTTCCGCTTTTATAATTTGTAATACTCACACGACATTCCTATCAACTTGCCGAAGATGAGAACAACCCTTTCCTTTCTTCATTCATATTTCTAATGGCAGGCTAATGGCCAATGCAAAATGTAACGTTTCAGGTTTTCATCTTCTCAGCCATTGTCTATACGCGGTTTTGACATTTGTTTATTTATTCTTAATCCAATGTTTATTCTAAAATATCGGTTAAATATTTCATCTTGATACGAATACAATTTATTAATCCCAAATTTATAGTCGGGTTTTACAATCAAGTCAAATCTTGATATTGGAATCCGAATGCCAATTCCAATGTAAAATCCAAGAGAGTTCGACAATCCTATCTTTTCGTCGATTTCACTCTCTTTATAACTTATCTGATTATTTTCATCAGGAAGATAGGTATGCATGGTTCCAGTCCGATTCGAATTAATCGTTAAATCGGCAAATCCTCCAGTTTCGATGAAAAACTTTGTTTTTGAACCCATATTCAACCGAAGTCCAAGTGGTATAGAAAAACAGTTGATGCGATAGATCAAATCTGTAGCACTGGCATAATGGCCTTCGTACATATATTTTTTAAATTGACTCGTTCGGTTATATTCGAATCCAAGTACCAAATTTATTTTTTTATCCGGTAAAAATGAGTGGTAGGTTCCCAATCCGAATCCATATCTATCTTCCGTATTGTCATCTTTTAAAGTCGATCGATTGATAGATACATTGAACTCATCAATAAATAAGGCATTGGAATTCTGGCCGTAAGATATAATATGTAAGGAAAGAAATAATCCAAGTATGATAGCTTTAAGTTTCATTGTAGTTAAAGTTCGTTTTAATGCCGGTTAGCGTTAAGTATATGCCGCAAATAGGAACCCGTTGCCATTTCCTTATCAGCCGTTATGTTCGCGCTGGCAGACTCTGAACCATCAAACTGTCCTATAGTCTGCTTATAAATACATAATTCGGTGAATGCTCTATTGTTTTTTATGTTATGCAAAATAGTCGTCAATTTCAGGCCGTAATTCTATACCAACTCGTTCAAAAATATCCAACAGTTGATTGTATGTGCCTTGTCCGCCAAGAAAATCCCAAAATTCGTCAGCAACTTTCAGTTCAGTCTGCAAATCCAACATTCCTGCCATTGTCCAACGTGAATAAGGTTTTGGCTCATAGGGATTGTAAGGAATTGCGATGAATGTATTAATTTTTGCATTTGGGTTTTCAGCCAGAACGCAAGCTGTCCATTCTAAAAGTGTTCGTTTAAATTCTATGAAACCGCCTTTGTTTGGTTTTGCAGTCTTAAGGTCAAACAAGTAAAGCTCGTTGTCATATCCTTGCAACCAGATATCCACTTTTGTTGGTTTCACGGTTTTCATCGTTCCTGTTTGAGCCACTTTTCTGATTGCTTCGATTTCATTTGCTTTATTTGGTTTTGAGTTTGCGGAAGTCAAGTCGTCCATAATGTCTTGGATGACCCGTTGTGCGTTTTCACTAATTTTTGTTCCTGCAGTGGTATGTGCTTTTGCTTCCTTGAAATTCATTGAAGCTATTGCTAAAGCAACAGGTTCAAAAATGCTTGTTCCGAAATTATAACCCAACTTCATACCTCAATTTTTTTAGGTTAAGTTCTGCTGAATATAAATCGCCAAGCACATCATTTGCTATAAACTTATAGCGATTAGAAATATCGAAAAATGAAAAAATAACCTGATTGTATTTTTTTGCATCGTTAGAAATGATATATAACCCAACATTGGAGTAATCAAGCAATGTTGCCATTCTTCCAACTCCACTCCAAACACCTGTTGATAATTCTACTTCAAAAGCTTTTTCCGGAATAAAAATATTCCCTTTCGGTCTGAACCATAATACATCTATTTGTCGCAATAAATTGTAATCGGAAAATTGCAATTCAGGGCAACTTTTTAAAGACGCTATCTCGTCAAGTTTTCTATCATTAAATATTCTTGATTTGTCAGGACAATATGTTTCATATCCCCTAATGTTTCCAATTTCAATTAATCTTCCCTGTAAAACAGAATGAAGACTTTCTTCAACCGTGTTTTTCGCTTCTTCTTTTATGATTGGTGGTGCTAATAGTAAATTCCAATTATTGATAAAACCGCTGCAATCAATTCTGTTATTTCTACCTGACAAAACAATGTTTAAATCTCTATCGATATTTATTTTATATTCACCGTTTCTATCATGGCTGATTTGTGGTAGATGTTTGAACAAAATTTTTGCAGGAATTATTACGACTTTGTCAGGTGAACCACAAATAAAGGCTATAAAAGGATTGTCAAGATTGGCAATTTCTTCAACCGTAATGTAATTTAAACCAAAGAAATATCTTCTGTTTCCTTCAGAAGAGGCTCTAACTAGAACATTTGCTTCTCCAATTCTATACGTTCTTGATTTAAGAACTTTAATCAATTCAACATTCGCATTGAACATTCTTGCTTGTTCAAGAAACTGATAAGCTAACGAATCAGAAGGACTGAGTTTCTTTTTTATTTCTGAATTCATTTTTATATCATTTCAAAAAAAATTGTTTTATAAACCGTATCAATATTAAACATCAAGGCATTTTCTAACCCCTTCTTTGCAATTTTGATTTCTTCCTCATTTAATTTTCTTCCTAATTTTTCAATTGCTTCCGATTGTACATCTTCAGTAGTAATAGAAAAAAGAATTTCATTTGATTGTTCTATTCTCATTTTGATTAAAATTTTAGTTTATTGAATAATTTTCGTTAGAGATAGATAGGGAAATGCTTTTGTGAGGGACGAATAAAAAATTGTAAAGGAATGCTCGACCCGTATGAGAATACCCAAATAATTTGTCAAACTGTGCAAGGCGTTTTACCGTGTCTTTACTGTATGTTTCCCACCATTTAAGAATGGAAAAAAGCGGTTTGCATATTTTTCCGTGCTTTGCACAGTAGTAAGGCGTAGTAACAGGTTCAACAAGTGTTGCAAGGTCAGCATGCGTGGTAGCTCTACAGCTACGCATCGTTCGACTTAAAACAATGCTTATAATTTTCTTCGTATCTGTATTCTTAATTTTCTTGATTTCGTTGAACACAAACTCAATTTCATCCCGAATGTGCTGCGAGTACCATTTATCTAAAAAATTGTCGGCTTTGTCCTGACGTAATTTTATGTTGTATTGTTTTACAAGTTTGCTATAAATTGGCAAAAATTCTTTTTCTTTTTCTGCACCGTATTTTTTCTCGTTGATGTGACCTTGTCGTAAATTGTATTTGTATTCGGGAACAGGAAAATATTTGTTGTTAAACTCGTAGAGTTCGTGCATTAATTTTGCTTCAAACTCCAGTGTATGTGAGTTTTCCAAAAACGTTTTCAAACCTTTTGAAATGCGATTGATTTCGTTTTGAACGTTGTTTAAATCGTATTTTATAACTTTACAATTTCCTATCAAAGTGTTGAACGCTGAAATGTCAATGCCGATGGCGTTCATTCCCAATTCACAAGCTTGAACCATAGTTGTTCCGCTTCCCGAAAATGGGTCAAGAATAATGTCGCCTTTTTTGAAGTAAGTTTCGGTTTTAAAGTTGTCAGTGTGATCGTCTAAAAAATACTCAACCAACTGCGGAATGAATTTACCTTTATATGGATGAAGGCGGTGAACGTGTTTGGTGGTTTCAGCTTCTTTATATTGGTCGAACGACAAAGTCCAATTTAAGTCTTCTCCCAGTTGGTCTTTCCATGAATTTTCACGTTGTCCATTGAATGATTTATAATAGTTTATGAGATCTTGCAAAGCGATTTGTGTAAAACCATTGTCGCCAATTTTTTTAATTCGACCATATTGAATAAGATAGGAGATATTGGCCGGAGTAACGGTTTTATGAGTATACTTCGTTGCCCATTCGCTTGCTTCTTTTATGGATAATAGTTCTGCCATTTTATTTGTTTTTTGTTGCTCCGTATTTAATTGTTTTTTCAGCAACTTTTAGTGCTTGAATTCCTAAGTCCTCGTCTTTAAGTTCATAAAGAATCTTCTCACTTAAATATTGAATAACCAGAGTTTCCTTGTTGATATCGAGAATTTCAGCCAACTTATTAATTTGGTCTCTTGTTGCTTTTCTTTCGCCTCGTTCTATTTTACTAAGTATGGCTATGTCTATGTCGAGCTGAGCAGAAACGTGTCGCAATAGCAATCCTTTCTTTTCTCTTTTTTCTCTTAGTATTTCTCCTGTTGTCTTCAATTTGAAAATATTACCTTGACAATAATTGTCAAATGTAAAACTTTTTTTTAATCAATGAACAAAAAATACTTATAACTTATCAACAATCAAATAGTCTTTTTTTTAAGGTTGGTGGGTGGGCTTGGGTGCGTAGGCAATTTTCATTTTTCTGTGTCTTAATGCAGTAAAAATTCCTTATAATCCTGTCGAATATTTTGACTTTTATACAATGGACGCTAACGGGTGGCCGCCATGCTTAGTGCGGTCGCGCTGGATTCCACAGGAAGACCAACTTTACGTGGCAATGAGCGTAGTGTCTTATTAGCGGGTGTTAATCTAACTTTTCATGCTTTACATAATGAATCCACTGTTTTTCCAGGGTGCTTTCTGGCATTCCGTAAATGGTTTCAATATTCTCTGGTTCTTTAATCAGCAATACCAGTTTGTTAGTACCATAAGTAACAACGAGGAATTCAACAATAGAAACAGAAAGTCCATAACCATTAATTTTCCCAAATTCCATAGCAGATGCACTATTAAGTTGCGCCCAAGTTGGCGGCATCTTTTCAAACATACTAATTTCAACAGATTTTCGAATTTGCTCGTTTATCTGACCTGCTTCATACTGTGCATATCCTTCGTTAAGCCATTTGGGCAATCCAGTAACGACTTTATCTCCAATCGCTTTATATAACGCAATATGTACAAATTCATGGATAACCACCTGCATTAAAGATCCATATGTATGTACACTACCAGGGTTCAATGGTGATACCAGCAATAATTCATCTCCAACACACGAACCCACAACCCAATCAGGTGCATTTGGATAATTTATTGCTGTATGAAAAGACCCTATATCTGGAAAGACTTTCACCCTAATCTTTTTTTCTATTTGTATTCCTAGTTGATTCGTGATTCTTGTGTAATTATTTTCCAATATTTCTGCAAGTGAGTCTAAAACCGCAACATCACCTTCGGTTGAATAAAAAGTGAAATGTTGACTTTCTTTTTTTAAACTCAAGGAGTCAGTATTTTGCCCTTGTAAATTCGGTATCGTTAAAAATACAAATAAAGCCACAAAAAGCATTTGTAAAACTGTAATCTTTATTTTCATTCCAAGAGATTCTTAATTTTAAACTTTCTCATAGCCATTTAACTTTCTAATGCATTAATACCCGCTAACGTTTTCGGGCTTTGCGTTCGGGCGGGTTT
>JAGVVH010000229.1 GCA_019135895.1 Bacteroidota bacterium
TTAACCTTTCCTTAGCTTAATTTCAAATTCGCATTAGCGTATAGTTTATTCATAACCGGATAATAATATCCCAGATAAATGTTTGGCAGAAAAGCATTTGATTTTGTTTCCATGACTCCATGTTGAAGGAACATGTTAATCATCACTGTAGCATTTCGGGACTCTTTAGCCCAATAATAGTCAAGCCCGACACCAACTACCAATCTGTCTGTCATAAAACAACCAACTGCTGTTCCTGCATTCAATTCTTTAATCTGTGACACAATTTGATTTGTTGTCACTCCATTTTCCGTTGTTGTTTTTATGAAGTTACCATCAAAAGGTAATCCGGGGGTTCTTCTTACTGATTATAGTGAATATATCTTTTTTCAACGGAGCTTTCGCAAATAAATGAAATACCATCATTATAAAGAGCTATATATTCCGCATAAACCCTGTTCGGTTTTGGTTCATTGTAATGATTAATGATTACCAGTTTACCTTTATCTAAAAAGCTTTGGGCTCCGGCATGATCCCACCAGTCCTTTTCATTGTGGTAAGATTCATATAAAACTCCATCAAAGGCATCAGCTTCCACCACATGGTTTTTTGCCATACATTTCAATCCCCTGGAATGAGCATAATTACAAAGTTCCTGATAATATGCTATTCCTTCTGATTCAGAAACAGCAATTCCGTATTCACTTTTGGCATCATCATCAAAGAACCAATCCATATTATCAAATTCCACCCAGTCACAGCCCCATTCGACAAGTTGGTCGATTCTCGCTTTCATAATCAAAATGAGGTCTGCAGTAACCTCTTTGACAAAGTATTCACCTTCCCATTCTGCCCATTGCTTACTAACCAGAAAGGGTTTCATGGCAGTAAAATCCTCTCTCCAGTCCTCTCCGGTTCCTATACTGATGTATCCGCCTACTTCATTATTATTAACTTTGATTTCAGGAATTCTTTCAGCTATTCCCTGCCCGAAAGGGTCGATTAAAACGTATGCATTTCTTGCTTCCTTTATTATATCATCAATATTATCAGGATCAAAATTCTCACTATATGCCTGATTGTATATTGGAATGGCCTGACTATTCCCATGCGGTTTAATTGCATCATCCTTATCACAAGACAAAACAATAAAACTAATAAGGAGGATCAGCATATTCCATTTATCAAATAGTCTTCTATGGTTTGCCTTTTGTAATGTCATCATCACTTTCATCACAACATAGTTTTAAATCTTATAGTATGATGCCAGCCCCGCTCAGGCAGGGGACCCCACATAGCGGTTTTCAAGATGTTTTGGAGTCCGTTTGTCTTTCTCAGGCTTTGGAAGGATAATCTCTTTATCGTCCCGGATAGCTGCGATAACAGGTTTTATACGTTTGGGAGCCTAGCGCAGAACCATGTTCATTAAAAAGCTTACTGCGGCTTGTTCTTTTTCCCTTCTCTTGCCAGATAGATAAAGACAAGTATTATCCCGATTACGTTAAGTCCAACTCCGAGACCCAATAAAAAGCCCTGGGTAAAATCTCCGAAAGCACTTGACACGACACTGTCAAAAAAATCTTTTGATACATAAAGCACATTACCCAGGACAATAAGCGTAATTCCTGTTTTTAAGTTTTTCATTTCACAGTCCCCCTTATATTTTAAAACACATTAAACTCTATTTTATCAATCGTTCCTTTGTAATACTCAAAATCGCCTTCAGGCAAATTCCACATAACTTTAACCTGTTCGGAGATTTTTATTCTATCCTGAGTTTTATAGCTATCTACAACTACCGAGAACTTTACTTTCTTATAGCTGTTTTTGCCGGTTGTAAAATACCGGTCGAATGTTTCAAAATGTGTAAACAGCCCCTCTTCGTCAAAGTAGAATGTCCCTGAAACCTCAATTTTCACATTATCCAAAAGCAGGTATCCCGGAATAAGCATAAACTCACAGAATGTCGTTATCAGTGCCGACTGAGCGACCTCTTTACTGTTATCAAAAGCTACCTTTATCAGATTCAGCAGCTTCCCGTTCATTTCGCCATATCCATCACGATATAAGTCTCTTGCTGCCACCGGCATGGTTAAAAATTTCATATAGGCCACCCTGGCTATAGGCTTCACGGAATTGAATTGTGTTGTATGAAGTTTTCCCCAATCTTTGCCTGGTGACATTTTTAACCAGCTCTCACTCCAATAAACATTGGCATTTACGGGAACAGGTGCATTAATGTATCCGCAAACCCTAAGGTACTTTTTCAAAAGCTCAGGCAGCTCTTTGATTAATTCTTCGGTAAATACTTCAGTCTTATAACCTTTATTCCTTTCAATCAGTTCGGCTTTATCTTTTATGAAAACTCTTTTCATCGTATAATAATTGATTATAGTAGAGTGATGCCTGACATGCTCAAACCGGGGCGCTCACATGGTTGAAAATTACATACATACGTGTTTGTACATTTAATTCATGCGGGTTTCACAATTCA
>JAGVVH010000411.1 GCA_019135895.1 Bacteroidota bacterium
ACTGTCAAGGTACATTCTGGAAGTGGCTGTTGGATTCGTTGAAGGTAACGTTACCTTGAATTTAATTCTGACATAATCATACTGGCCGGTTTGACTAACGTTGAAAAGATAGGTGGCTTTGGTGGTGTCAATTACATAGATAGAATCTCCCATAAAAGTGGACCCGCCATCAATAGAATAGGAGAGTGTCAGTTTTAAATTGTTGGTGTTTTTGGCTTGAAAATAAAGTTTGGTCACATTTCTAAGGTCAAAATCAGTGTAGGTGTATCCTAAGTTATTGACTGCTGATGTGTACCATCTCATTTGCATGGATTGCCCTCCTATTATTGGAGAAGTAGTAGAAGGAGTTCCATAATAGGTACCCCATTTTCCTTCATTAGGTCCGGTAAAGGCGACAGTAGTATTGTTGTATACTGTGGAAGAAGCAAATCCTTCTGATGATTCAAATCCTGTTTGGTAAATAATGGTGTCTAAACCGGGCTCCGGTGCTATTGTGGCAGTTAATAATACAGTTTCAGAAACTGTATCACTTGTCACGGTGATAATGCCTGTTGCTGCACTGTCTCCGGTAAAGGTTACCGTGACAATAGCTGATCCGGTCGTTTGGGGAAGAGTAGTAGGGGTTACTTCAAAATTGCTGTTATTGCTGGAAATTGAAATGGGTGCTGTCAGATAGGATCCGCTGACAGTGAAAGTTCTCACAGAATCAAGGTCTGTAAAGTCTAATGTTGTGGGAGCAACAGTTAGGATGGGGTCAGGTATTGGAACAATGGTGGCAAATAAATTGACAGGAACTGATACGGTATCGCTTGTTACCGTGAGAATCCCAGAAGTGGCTGTGTTTCCGGTAAAGGTTACCGTTGTGTGGTGGGTGTGAAGCTGAAATTTACATTGTCGCAACTGATGTTGATAGGCGCTGTCAGATAATACCCACTGACAGTAAAGGTCTGAACAGAATCAATATCAGTGAAGTTTAAAGTTGTTGGATCGACAACTAAAACAGGATCGTAGACAATTACGTAAGCAGCTTCGGCAACCGGACTGTCATTCCAACCGTTCCTGATTGCTATTGCTTTGATAGTCATGTCGGTATTGACTGATATTGGCCCGGTATATAGGGTTGATGCACTGGTCGGAATAGTTCCGTCAGTTGTATAATAAATTGATACACTATCTGTCGTTGATGAAATGGCGACTTGCTGCGGCTCGTAATAGGTGCCTGCGGTAGGATTGAAATCTGGGGCAGCTACCGTCGGTGCAATAAAACTGAAGTTGCGGACAACGCTAACAGGAGGCGTGAGATCAGTCGAATCCAACCCTACCAATGAGGCAGTAATGGAATAATTTCCTACCGGCAGGGAGACGGGAATGGTGGAGAGATAGTTCAACATTAGCTCGGAATTAATATAGTAGGGACTTGGAACCCCAAATGCCGATAGCATGGTAGATTCAAGTTTTAATAATCCGTCTGTCCCCAATACAAAATTCTGAATGGTGATGGATGCATAAAATTGATCTGTTGTCAAAAATATAGCAGCTTCATTGGGAGAATTTTGCATTGCCTCTTGGGGCAATCTGGTTGGTGGTGCTATATCGTAAAGGGAATCCCACTACATCGGCATTATATCCTGCTGCAATGGTCATGTCCAAAGTCTTAAATACGTTTCTGCAAGTTATGGAATCCCCGTTCTGGTAAAAGTTGATGTTTGTGGCACTTGCTGTTGTATAGGTCCCGGCAGCAAATATTACATTTGTAATCTTAACCAATTTGGACTCATAAGCTACATAATTACTATTAATATCATCAATGCTTACTTCAGTTGGTGTAATGAGCCCAATGTTAGAGGTTGATGGAGCTGTATTTTGAACCGGAATCATTTCAACTAAACCGTTATAAAGTGTATAAGAACCTAAAATCCCTCCACTTATGACATCCCCTTCATTGTAGGTTGTGGTAATGACAGGTGTATAACTGTCATAGATAAGAATTGCCCCTGAGTTATCCTGAATGTAAATGTTGTTTCCGCTTCTAAATACAAAAACAACATCACCGGTAATTTTGTAAATAGTTGCACTTGTAGTAGTGTTTGCAGCCCTGAATGCGGCAATGTTGGGAACTTCAACCGGGAAAGTGTAAATGGCTGTGGCTACGCCGCTGGCAGTATCTCCAACGTATGCAATGGCTTTGACGGTAGTGGTGGTGCTGATGTTAAATGGAAGTGTATAGAGAGTTGAGTTGCTGTCGGGAGCAGTTCCGTTGGTAGTGTAATAAATGTCTGCATTGGGACTGGCACATGAAATACTGATATTGGTCGGGGTAGTGAGTAATCCTGCCGAAGGCGTAAAAACAGGAGTTGCAACCCCCCCGCTCATGCCGTATATGGTTACATTGTCAATGAATAATCTGGAATTGGATGTTGGAACAGGTGTCGGTAATGAAACTGTAAACTTGACTCTGACACTTCCATAAGAACCGTTTGTACTGACATGGTAGGTATATAAAGTGCTGGAACCGGTGAGTATGATAGTTGAATCTCCAACGTATGTGGTTCCCCCGTCGGTAGAATAGGATACAATTACGTTTACTGAGTTAGTAGATGCTGCATAAAAATTGACTTTCGTAACATTGGCAAGGTCAAAATTGGTGTAGGCATAACCAAAAGTGTTGGGGGCAGAGGAATAATACCACCTCATTTGCATAGACTGTCCCCCTATAATTGGAGAGGTTGTAGAAGGTGTTCCGTAAACACTGCCCCATTGCTGAACGGTAGTTCCGCTTAAATAGGGAGTGGTATTATTGTAAGTCTGTGTGGCAATAAATCCTTCTGAAGCTTCAAATCCGGTCTGATAAATGATTTCTTCGTTTTGGGCCCATCCCGGAGTTATAAACCCAATAATGAGCATGATACAGATTATTGCTGCTTTTAATGAATAGTTTTTTTTCATAGTATATTTTTATTATATTGATAATATGTTAACTGACATTAATTTTAATAACTATTAATTGAATGCAAAAATATATAAAAAAATTCATTTAGCATGACAAATCAAGGAAGAATTTGCTGTAAATGAGAGATTCTTTTATTGGAGCGTTCCGAGTTGCTAACGCAGCGAAAATTTTTGGTTGGACTTCTCAGCACTATATTCATAAGCCCCAATATCCGGTACGCCGTTTCTGAAATTTCCCAAAATGTCATAGTCAACTCCTATGCCACTCTTTCCCGCATCAATGGCAGGTGATGTTGCCTGTAAGGTGAAATCCTGTTCCTGATAATCGGTGAATTTTGGTGCGACATTTCTGAGGCAATTAATGAAATTAACGGAAGTGTAATCTGTCTTTATTAAACAGTTCTCTAATTGCCAGTTGAAAGTGGATGATTCATTATATCCCGTGCTTATTTCATTGGTTAATATGCCGGTGACAATGGAGTTGACCATTGAGCTGGTTGTATTCCCGGTATAGGTGACATAACTGTAAGTGCCATCTCCGTTTGAAACTAATGCTTTATAGAAATTACTGATATACAATGCAGTTTTTTCTCTCGCTGTCTGCGAAAAATAGTTGGCAATAGTGAGATGCTTTAACTCGAAATTGCCGATTTCTAATTGTAAGCTGAATTCACCATTATTGCTGATCTGACAATTGGTAATTTCAAGATTGGATGCCCTTGCCAAAATTCCTGTATTTGCTGTGTTGTGAATGATTGAGTTGGTGATGATGGTTTTGTTTCCCAAATTTTCTATAAGGGCTTCTACCTGAATACCAACAAATGAATTGGTGACAATGGCATTGTTAATGATGTTATCTTCGGTTCCTTCGTTTATCCAGATTCTGTCCCATTGCGAATAGTCAGTGTTAAACCATTCTTCTTTTCTGTCTCCACGAAAAATTACAGGCTCTTCTACTGTTCCGTTAACTTCAATATGACCATATCTGTATACCCATATTCCACTTCCTTTATGCAGATAAATTTTGGTCCCGGGATCAATGATCAACTCTCCTAATGAGTCAACTGCAGCCCATCCGTATATGACGTATGGCTTTTCGTTTGTCCATCGGGTGGTTTCATGAGCTCCGGCAACAATTTTGTACTTAAGATTCCCTGTCTGGCTGTCTGCTACAATGAAATTGGCATCCTGCCCGTAGGCAATTAAATCTACATCCTGTCGGTTGTTCCCTGTGTTGAATACTATGGAGTCGGTAACTAAGAAGGGGTTGTTCTGATTTCCGGGATTGATGGTCACTTTAATGTGAATGAAAATACTATCTTTTGCCCTAATCTCCACATCATCAAAGTCAACACCGGGAAGCCCGTCAACGTTTATGCTGTAATAAGAATTTGAACCGCTTGCCAAATGAATGTCAGTGGTAATATCAAAATTATTCGGATTGTATACCATAAGTCTTTGAGTCGTAGAACCGATTGTCGAAAATACTGTGTCAAAAGTGACTTCTGATAAAGAAAAAGTCAATTTTGCATTTTCATCATACACCGGCTTGTTACATGATGAGAATAATAGTATGGTCGTTACTGCTACTATCCAATAACCAATTGTTCCTCTCTTTTTCATATTTCCATTGACTGCTTTTTATTTACTGCCGGATATTATTATCGTATAGTATGTTTTACTCATCCTCCTCCGGCATATATCCTTTTGGATAACGAACTTTTTCTAAAAAAAGTGCATGGGCAGGAACAGAATTCCCGGCCTTGCATCTATTCTTTTGATTAATAATATCTTGAAACTCATCAATGCTTAATTTTCCTTTTCCAACCCATAGCAAAGTCCCAACTATAGCTCTTACCATATTGCGAAGAAATCGGTCGGCAGTAATCTCAAAAAATAACTGCTCTTTTTCTTCTTTCCAATAGGCAGACGTAATCTTACAATTGTTGTTGTTTACTTGAGTATGTAATTTTGAAAAGCTTGTAAAATCTCTTACTTCCAATAGTTTAGCTGCAGCTTCATTCATTTTTTCTATATCTGGCTTCTTTGATAAATGAAGGGCAAAAGGATAGTAAAAGGGATCTTTGCTAAGATTGATATAGTAACAGTATGTTCTTGAAATGGCATCAAATCGGGCATGGGCGCTCTCGGGCATCGGCTGAATTTGATAAATGACGATCTCTTTGGGTAAAAATATATTTAATCTGCTGACAAATTTCTTTATCTCAGTGGCTGACATTTTTTCATCCCAATCGAAATGTGCAAAATACTCCCTGGCATTTACACCCGTGTCAGTCCTTCCACAGCCGGTTATCTTAATTTTCTCTTTTAAAAGCAAAGAAAAAGCATTCTCTAACACTTCCTGAACACTGATTTGCCTTGGTTGTATCTGCCATCCGTAAAAAGGGGCTCCATTGTATGCCAATTTTATGAAATAGCGCATCTTTGATTTCTCTCTTATTAATATGGAATCTTTTTGAGCCTTTCAACTACTTTTGCTCTATCTTCATGATAGGTAACTCCAAACCATTCTGCATTGCTTTTCAATACTTTGATGACTGCTTTTTTAGTTGCCAAAAAATGATTTATTACGGAGGGAATGGGAAATTCGGCAGCCGGATTGTTGTTGTTCTCTTTTAGAAAATCAAGGAACATACTATCTAAATCGTCAAAGAAATTTGGTGTAAATCCCCAAAAATTCATTGAAACTTGTCTCTCCTCATCCAATGCTGTAATCGCCCCGTTATCTTCAATGTTTTTAATTCCATCGTGATATCTTTTGATTTTTTTCATTTCCGTGATACTGACAAGTTCTCCCTTTTCATTGGTAACACAAACACCTCTTGAAACTGAACCGTTTTCTGACAAAGTTTTCCCAAGTTGATACCCAACCATAGCATACAAGGGTTGTTCAGGATCGAAATCCTGCTGCAAAAATTCTGATATAGTCATGAAAGCATCTCTGCCGTAAAAATCATCTGCATTGATGACAGCAAAAGGAGTGTTGATACTGTTTTTTGCCACTAAAATTGCATGAGCAGTTCCATAAGGTTTAATTCGATTTTTATTAACCTTGAATCCTTTGGGAAGATTATCAAGTTCCTGAAATTGATATTCTACCGCTATCTTGTTTTGATATTTGGATATAATGAGCGATTTGAAATCATCTTCCATACTGCGCCTAATGACAAAAACTACGCGGTTAAAACCTGCAGCAATAGCATCATTAATAGAATAATCCATAATGGTTTCTCCATGTGGACCTAATGAATCGAGTTGTTTGAGTCCACCATAACGACTTCCCAAACCGGCAGCCAGAATCAATAATGTTGGTTTCATCTTTTGTGTTTATAATAATGTTTTATCAAATATTTGTCTTTCCTTGTTTGTTGAATCATCTCAATAGCTTTGTTTACTTCATCTATTGTGCCGACACATTCAAAGGGCTTGTTTTCTGAAATTCCCGTCAACTCATCAAAATATTGAACTAACTCCTCTTTGTTAAGCAAATCTTCTCCAAATATGGAAATCATTTTTGTATCTTCTATGAATGGAGATAAAATAATGTAGGCAAATAAACATTTTGAACAATTACAACACCAGATGTTCTCTTTACTGCCTGCATTACAACTTTTGAAAATATCAAAATAGTCAGGATATCCGGCAAATTTTTCTGCAATTTCTAATTCTGAATAGGGGCGAAGATAACTGTAATAATGAGAACACCCATTCATGTTATGGTTGACATACTTTCTGAAATCTTCTTCAAATTCAACCGATTTTGAATATTGATGGTTAATGTCAGTGCCCGGTATTGTTGGTTCGTTGGCACTTGATTCATTTGACAGGGCAATCTCTCGAACATTTGTGCCGTAACTGACAAGCAACGTGTAAAAAGCCAACATCGCTGAAAAAGGAGTATGCCCATTCAAAAAACCTGATTTGTTTAATTCCAATAAGGTATTGTCAATCTCCCTTTCCAAAATAACAATCTTATCTTCGCTCTCAAAACCTCCAATTCGGGCACAATCCAGTGTAGCTCCTCTGGGATTAATGATAAAGGGAATAATCTTTTTTTCTGGTTTCAATGATTCTAACGTTACAACAGAATCTTTTCCGCCCCCGATAGGAACAATGACGCTGTCTGAGGGGGAAATTTGTTTGTATTGTAAATTTTCTGAAGGTTGAGCTTTTTCGTCAATGATAAAATTCAGGAAGTTCTCTTCGGAAGTGGTGATGGAGTTTTGATAGAAAAATTCTCCCAAACCTTTCCTGTAAAGCTTTTTCCACCATGCCTGTTGCGAACTGTTTAGGGCATATTTTTTCAGGATAATATTTTTTGAACAAGTAGATTTCCAATAGCTGATGAGTTCGATCATGCCAATGTGAAAAACCAACCCCTCAATCTCTTCTTCTTTTATAGTGTCACTAAAATAACTGTTCAAATGGAGCTTCATCTTTGGATTGAATCTGATAGAGTCCCCAATACTGAAATCAAAATTCATTTCAATAGTGTGATTATTTACCTTGAAATGGAAATCGTTATAGGTAAAAAAAGGAAATTCAGACCTTAATGTTTCAAATTTTGAGTGATTGTCTTTTCTCATGAACGAAGAGTGATTTTTTTTAAAATGGCTATCTTATATCTATTTATCACTTTTTTTTGAATGTTATATAGTTTCTCAAAAATGTTGTATTTTTGTTCTGAAATTTTGACAAAAATAGTAAAAATATTGCTTTATGAAATTTGTTGAAGATTTTCTGGAAGTGAAACCTACTAACCTGGATCTTAAAGCAGGTAGGATTTTAATTTCTGTTCCTTTCTTTTCGGATCTCTTTTTTAAAAGAAGCGTAGTCCTAATAACTGATTATGAAAAAAATAGTAGTGCCGGACTAATTCTTAACCGTAAATCTGTGGCTACTGTTAGAAGTGTCATAAATGAAATTAAGGTTGATGATCCTCTATTTATCGGTGGTCCGGTGATGACCAATAATCTGTTTTGTATCCATAACCATCAAAATACAAAAGGAGCATCAAAACTCTTGCCGGGTGTGTTTGTCGGATTTGATGATATGTTTTTAGCTCTGATAGAACATAATGCCATTGAATCTATAAGATATAAGTTCTTTTTGGGCTATTCAGGCTGGTCCCCGGGTCAACTCGAAATGGAAATAAAAAATAAAATGTGGGTGGTGGGTCATGCTAATCTGGAGCTGATTTTTCAGGTTCCTGCTGATCTTCTTTGGGAAACTGCTGTTGATTACTTGGGGGATGATTATAAACATTGGCTTGTTTTACCCAAAGATATTTCATACAATTAAATCCTTTTTTTATCGTTAAACTTCTAAATTTTTCTCAAATAAATCTAACTTAATTGAGTGTTTGTTTTTAAAATATTGATAATCAGTAATAAAATTTTTTTATTAAAATGAATTGGTGTGTTTTATTTTGTTCTACATTTGCGGTGTACTATTTCACTAATACACTCGATTGATAAATTACTCATGTCTCGCATTAAATAAAATATAAAAGTAAAAGATGTTAAAACTTCAAAATGTAAATAAAACTTATTTCGGGGCGTCACCCTTGCATGTTTTAAAAGGAGTTGACCTGGAAGTAAAAGAAGGGGAGATGATTGCTATTATGGGTGCTTCAGGCTCCGGAAAATCAACACTTCTGAATATTATTGGACTCTTGGATAATTATGATTCTGGAGAGTATTATCTGGATAATCTGCTTATACATAATTTATCCGAATCAAAAGCTGCAGAATTTAGAAATCATTTTATTGGTTTTGTTTTTCAAACATTTAATCTGATTTCTTTTAAGAATGCTATAGAAAATGTTGCACTTCCCCTCTATTATCAGAATTTTTCACGTAAAAAAAGAAATGCTCTTGCTATGGAATATCTTGATAAAGTGGGACTTGCTGATAGAGCTGAACATTTCCCAAATGAACTTAGCGGGGGTGAAAAACAACGTATTGCCCTGGCCCGCGCACTCATTACAAATCCCAAACTTATCCTTGCCGATGAACCTACCGGGGCTCTCGACAGTAAAACATCCCAAGAGGTGATAGCTTTGATTAAAAACATTAACCAAGAAACCGGAATGACGGTACTGATCGTTACTCATGAACAGATGGTGGCCGATGAAACTCAAAGAATTATAAGAATTAAGGATGGACTGATTGAGAACTCTTAACCTCACTTTTTTTAACATACATAAATAATAAATAATAATTATAAAACATGGCCTTCGGAATATTATCGGAAATTGCCTCAACAATGAAACGGAATAAGTTACGTACGTTTCTGACCGGTTTTTCTATTTCTTGGGGAATTTTTATGCTGATTCTGCTGCTGTCAGCCGGAAATGGATTGAAAAATGGAGTTTCTTCCAATTTTGGTAGCGAAGCTAAAAATGTGGTACATCTGTATGCCGGTAGAACGTCAAAACCTTATAAAGGATATCCTAAATGGCGACAAATTGAAATGGATAGCAAGGATTCTCTCCTTTTGGCTAAAGGTTATGCTGTAGTTGACCAAGTTAATCCGGTATATTCATCTTTTGGGAAACAGGTCATTTACCATAAAAAAATGGTAACCAGCTCAATTGAAGCAGTTGTTCCTGACTATCAAAGTTTTGATGATTTGAAAATAGTGGAAGGTCGGTTTATTAATGATCTGGATTTGAAAGAATATCGTAAAGTGGTTGTGATGGCTGATAAAGATGCTACACCTCTTTTCGGAAATGAACCTGCTGTCGGGAAAAAAGTGGTGATTGATAAAATTATCTATACTATTATTGGAATATACAAGAGCAGAGGTCAGTGGCAAAATAATTTGTATATGCCTTTTTCTACAGCACAGAAAATTTATAATCCATCCCGTAAACTTGAACAAATTGCTTTCTCAATCAATGGGCTGACAACTCCGGAGGCGAATGAGGCCTTTAACAAAAATTTAAGACAGCGTTTAAGTAAAATGCACACTTTTGACCCGGAAGATGATAATGCTATTTTTATATGGAATCAACTTGAAAATTATCTTCAGACTATTAAAATTTTTAATGCTATCAATTTGTTTGTCTGGATTATTGGTATCGGAACCCTTATTGCCGGAATTGTGGGAGTAAGTAATATAATGCTTATTACAGTCCGTGAACGTACTAAGGAGTTCGGTATTAGAAAAGCTTTGGGGGCAAAACCATCTTCAATTCTTAGACTCATCATCTTTGAATCACTCATTATTACGGGCGTTTTTGGCTATATAGGAATGGTATTAGGTATTGCAGTTTCGGAAGCAGTCAATTATGTGATTGGAATGTCCGGTCAGGGTGGAGGCCAAGAGATGACTATCTTCAAAAACCCAACCGTTGATTTAGGAATTGTTATTGCTGCTACCGTAGTGCTGGTTATTGCCGGTGTCCTGGCCGGTTATTTTCCGGCTAAAAAAGCAGTTAGCATTAAACCGATTGAAGCTCTTAGATATGAATAGTGAACTCTTAGAACCATTAACAAATATTGTCTATGTTTGATTTTGATAACTATAAAGAAATTTGGCAAACTATCAGCCGCAATAAGTCTCGAAGTATCCTGACAGGATTTGGTGTCTTTTGGGGTGTCTTTATGTTTATTGCAATGATGGGTATCGGAAGAGGCTTTGAAAACGGCTTCTCACAGGGGATTAAAGGAATATCCCCCAATTCTATGGTGGTTTTCACCGGATTGACTTCTATCGAATATAAGGGTTTTAATTCAGGTAGAAGTTGGGATATGGATAATAGCGATGTTGAGATGCT
>JAGVVH010000332.1 GCA_019135895.1 Bacteroidota bacterium
ATCTTTTGTTTCAGAAAAAAATAAAACTTCTTCATTTAAGTATGAAGATAAAGTTGAGGTTGAAAAAAAGATCTCTATGATTTTTGACGATCCTTCTATAATTGAAAGCCAACTCGGATTTAGTTATGATGATCCTGCCATTTTAAAGGATGATAAAGAAATACCAAAAGTTGTAGAAATTGCTGCGATGAATGATGTTTTATTAGATGACTATACTTTTAATGATGAATTACTTGATGATGACAGCGCAGGAACAGTTAGATTGAATTTAGAAAAAGAACTTTCTTCTAAGGAAGAACAGTTGATGGATAACTCTAAAGCTGATGAACCGCTTTTTATAGGGCAAGTTCCTGTGGAATTACCAGAGGCTGCTGAAAATTCTAAAATGCTTGAAGAACAATGGGAGATGATTGCTCAGGCTAATTTTGACGGCTCTGTCGTGGCTGAAGGTGTCTTGGAAATTTCCAATGAATCTTGTGGTTTTTTAAGATCTTCAGATTATAATTATCTCACTTCTCCGGATGATATTTATGTTTCAATGTCCCAAATTAAACTTTTTGGACTTAAAAAAATTCTTTCCGTTGACTAAAATTAATAAAATTAACGGTCGTAAACCTGAGGAGATTAGAGATAGAATTCCATTTGACTATTTAACTCCAATGTTTCCTGATGAGAAAATAAAACTTACTGGACATCCCGGAGATAATATCTGTACGCGTGTTATTGATTTGTTCGCCCCCATTGGAAAGGGACAAAGGGGTTTGATTGTCGCTCAACCTAAAACAGGTAAAACTGTTCTTTTAAAAGAAATTGCAAATGCTATTTCGTATAACCATCCGGAAATTTATCTGATTATTTTATTGATCGATGAACGGCCTGAAGAAGTTACTGATATGCAACGAAGTGTTAAAGCTGAAGTGATTTCTTCGACTTTTGATGAACCGGCAGAACGCCATGTGAAAATTGCAAATGTTGTTCTTGAAAAAGCTAAAAGAATGGTCGAATGTGGTCATGATGTTTGTATTTTACTTGATTCAATTACAAGATTAGCTCGTGCTTTTAATACCATGGCCCCTGCTTCAGGAAAAGTATTGTCAGGTGGAGTGGAGGCTAATGCCCTTCAAAAACCTAAAAGATTTTTTGGAGCTGCCCGTAATGTTGAAAATGGTGGTTCACTTACTATTATTTCAACTGCCCTTATAGATACAGGCTCCAGAATGGATGAGGTTATTTTTGAAGAGTTTAAAGGAACCGGAAATATGGAACTTCAATTGGACAGAAAACTCTCTAATAAGAGAATTTATCCAGCTGTTGATCTTGTTGCTTCCAGTACCCGAAGGGATGACCTTCTCCAAACTCCGGAAACTCTCCAAAAAGTATGGTTCCTTCGCAATCTCTTGTCCGATAGAACCACTATAGAAGCAATGGAGTTGATTAAAGAAAAAATGCAATTAACTAAAACTAATGAGGAATTTCTGATTTCAATTAATAGTTAGTTTCTTTATTACAATTGAAAAAACGTATTCTTTTCATATTAAATCCTTTTGCCGGAAATAAGCAATTCCGTAATATTGAAAATGTTATCAATAGCGTTATTAATAAAACATTTTTTGATTATTCTATTGTTTATACTCAATATAAAGGAAATGCTTTTGAATTGTCAAAAGATGCTGTTAAACAAAATTTTGATGTAGTGGTTGCAGTCGGTGGAGATGGTACAATTAATGAAGTTGCTTCAGCATTAGTTGATACTCAGACTGCATTGGCCATAGTCCCTTCAGGCTCCGGAAACGGACTGGCTTATCATCTTCGAATTCCAATTAATCTTAAGAAATCTATTAATATTATTAATGATTTGCATTATGAAAAAATAGATGTTTGTAAACTCAATGAATTCTTTTTATTTAGTGTTGCCGGGGTGGGGTATGATGCAAAAGTGGCTTTTGATTTTAACCATGGAAAAGGACGAGGAATGGATGCCTATTTTAAAGCTATCTTGAAAAATTATTTTACTTTTAAATCAGAAAATTATATTGTTCAATATGATGGTAATGAAATAGAAAAAAATGCTTTTTTTATTACTTTTGCCAATTCATCCCAATGGGGTTATAATGTTAAAGTTGCCCCTCACGCTTCTATTCAAGATGGATTGCTTGATGTATGTTTTTGCACTAAACCCGAAACGATTACACTTTCTCCTTTTGTTATAAAATTGTTGACAGATAGAATTGATGAATCTCGCGAAATGCAATATTTACAGTGTAAGAATTTGTCAATCAAAGCCAAAAATAATAATCCGATTTATTTGCATATTGATGGTGATGCTGTTGAACCTGTTTCTGAAATTATGATTCAAATCATTCCAAAGGCTCTTAATGTACTTACGGAAAGATTAATATAAATTATCTTAGAATTTCTTATGAAATAGATTCTTCAAGAATCTCATTTTGTTAATACATGGAATAACTCTTCAAGACCAATCCCCTCTTTATGCTCAGAGGTTTGTTTGATGCCCATTTTTTCAGCCATCTGTTGCATCTCTCCAATTTTTGCATCTGCAATAATTTTTCCATGATTAATGATGATAACCCTGTCACATACCGCTTCAACTTCTTGCATGATATGAGTGGATAGTAATACCGTTTTGGTCTTGCCGCATTTTTTGATAAGATCCCTTATTTCAATCAATTGATTCGGGTCAAGCCCAGTTGTGGGTTCATCCAATATTAAAACTTCAGGATCATGAATCAACGCCTGTGCCAATCCTACCCGTTGCTTATATCCTCTTGATAATGCTCCAATCTTTTTATGCTTTTCAACTGCAAGTCCAGTCATGCTTATAACATGGTCTATTTGTTCCTTTTTATTCTTAATCTTATGAATTCCTGCAATAAATTCTAGAAATTCAATTACATACATGTCATAATATAAGGGATTAACTTCTGAGAGATAACCAATTTTTTTCCTCAATTCTAAAGAATCATTCCAAATATCAAGTCCGCATACTGAAACATCTCCTTCAGTGGGAGGCAAAAAACAGGTTATAATCTTCATCATTGTTGATTTTCCGGCTCCATTTGGACCTAAAAAACCTACTATTTCTCCTTTTTTTACTTCAAAACTTACATTCTTTAATGCGTATTGCTTTCCGAATAATTTTGAAACATTTTTTACTACTATTGACATATCTTGATATTTGTCGGCAAAAGTACAAAAAAAGTATCTTCTTTTTTAATGAATTTTTTTTGCCCTACATAAAATTTGTTTCTCTATGATACTAAAGTAATAGTAAAAAAGTTATAGTGATTACATATTTTTGAGTAATAAAAGCTATCTTTGCCTTTCTTAAATAAATCAAGATTTAATGAAAGATATAGCTATTTTTATTTTATCTAAAATCAAGAAAATTATTCTTTTGTTATTCTTGCTTTTTATCTTTATAGTTAATCTTAAAGGACAGTTTTATAACGGTTCTCAAATCTCTTTTGGCAAAAATAGAGTCCAATATCAAAAATTTAATTGGACCTATTACAGAACCGAACAGTTTGATGTCTATTTTTATCCAACAGGAAAAGATTTAGCTGATTATACTTTACATAAAGTGCCTGGTTTTATCAGCGAAATCGAAAAATTCCTCAATTTTTCATCTTATAAAAAATTACAATTTATTGTTTATAATACTCAATCAGATTTTCGCGAATCTAATTTTGCTTTTGATAATGAGGATTTTTATAACCAAGGTGGTGTTACTAATATTTATGGAACTAAAATATATTTATATTTCGATGGAAATCATGCGCATTTTGACAAAATGATACGCAGTGGTATAATGAATATCTATGCTCATCTTTTAGTTGAAGGGCAAAGCGTTGCTTCAAATATCTCTTCGGAATCTTTGCTGAATGTACCTATTTGGTACTATAGCGGACTTGCTTCTTATTATGCTGAAAGTTGGAATAGCGAATTGGACGCTTTTGTTAAAGACGGGATTTTAACTCAACGGTTTGCCAATTTTGATCAACTTTCTTTGGTAGAGGCTGCCTATGCCGGACATTCTTTTTGGAAATTTATTGTTGATAAATATGGACCAAATGCTATCGCTAATATTCTTTATTCTACTCGTTCTTCTAAAAATTTTGAAAGAGGATTCTATTATGTTACAGGTGTCGAGTATAAAAAACTTCTTGTTGATTGGTACAGATATTATTATGTTATCTATAAAAAAGATACAAAAAGAAATCTCCCCGAAAACAACGGTATCGTAAAGAATCCTAAAAAAAAGGATTATAGTCAGATTACCCTTTCTCCTGATGGAAAAAGCTTTGCTTTTGTATCTAATGATGCCGGACAGGTGAAAATCTGGCTGAAAACTGCCTCTATGAATAGACCTAAGGTGATATTTAAACATTTTCAAAAAATTGAAGATAACCCAGACCTCTCTTTCCCTTTATTGGCATGGCATCCTGATGGACATATACTTGGTTTCACATTCGAAGAAAAGGGTAGATGCTATTATTATCCTTTTTTGATTGAAACTGGCAAATTGGGAAAAAAGTTACTCGTTGATGTCGAAAAAATTACTGATTGGTCTTATTCTAATGATGCTCAATTGTTGCTTTTTTCCGGTTTTAAAAATGGACAATCTGATATTTTTATTTATAGTTTTTTGTCTCGATCTATTCTTAATATTACGAATGATTTTTTTGATGATTTTCAACCAAAATTTCTTCATGATCAAAAGAAAATAATTTTCTCTTCGAATAGAAATAAGGATACAATTGCCTTGAAAGACAATTTCTATAATATAGTTCCGGGTTCTTCATACGATTTGTTTATATATAATTATATTGATAAAGACCCGGTCTTGTTTAGGGTAACCAATACTCCAAATGCTAATGAAAATGCTGTTTGTGAAGTTTCTGATAAGGAAATTATTTTTTTAAGCGATGAATCTGGTATTACAAATCGATATTTAGCCAGGTTTGATAGCACTATTTCTAAAATTGATACAGTAATTCATTTTGTCTATTTGGCTAAATCTTTCCCCCTTACAGATAATGCTTATTCCTTTTTTGAACAGGATTATATTAATAATTCTGACACAGTGGCTTCTATCATTTTGTATAAGGGTTCAAAAAGAATTTATAAGAGTCCTTTATCGCTTTTTCCTGTTAAAAATATTTTGGTTGCTTCTGCTTTTAAAGAACAACTCAATTATAATAAACATATTAATGATAGTTTAAATGCCATTTTTATAGCTAACGGGAAAGATGCATATTCTAAACATGGTTTCTACCAACTTCATCTGTCTGATATTGCTGGAAGTAATAATCCTGATTCAACTAGAAATTTTAATGCTATCCAGATGAAGGGATTTTTTGACGAGGGAGATTTATCTAATACTACTTTAACTAGAAATTATTATGTTCAATATAGTTTGAATAAGTTAATCACTCAAGCTGACTTTAGTTTTCTCAATACATCATATCAACAATATACAGGAACTGATGACCCAATTTATTTAAATACTGGTTTTAATGCCTTATTAATGGTTGGTATTCAAGATCTTTTCGAAAATTACAGAATTACAGGTGGATTCAGACTCTCTTTTGATTTGTCTGGGAATGAGTTTATGTTGAGTTATGAAGATTTATCCAGACGCTTTGATCATCAAATTGTAATATATAGGCAATCAATTAAATCTAATTATAATGATTATGTTTATAAGCAAAGATCTAACAGTCTTTTTTATATAATAAAATATCCTTTTAATAAAACTAATAGTGTTAGACTTACTTTTACTGGGCGTTATGAGAGATATATTATGGGCGCATTGAGTGATGTTTCTCTTAAGGCTAAAGATGAAAATCATTTGTGGACAGGGGCTAAACTTGAATATGTTTTTGATTCAGCCAAGGAATTATCCCCGAATTTATGGAAGGGTACTAAGTTTAAAATTTTTGCAGAATTAGAATACCGTCTAGAGAAGGATTCTAGAACCCTCTTGGTGGTGGGATTGGATCTTAGAAAATCTATCAAACTATACAAAAATATGATTTGGGCTTCAAGATTTGCAGCCAGTACAAATACAGGATCTGCCAGATTAGTCTATTTTATGGGGGGAGTTGATAATTGGTTGTTGGCTAAGTTTAACAGTAATTTCGATGTTGATGCTTCAAAAAATTATGCCTATCAGACTTTGGCAACCAGTATGCGCGGGTTTGAACAAAATATACGAAATGGGACTTCTTTTCTATTGCTTAGTAGTGAATTAAGAATTCCTTTTGTCCAAATGATTGCTAATAGAAAATTATCTTACAATTTTTTAAATTCATTACAATTTCTGGTGTTTGGAGATTTTGGGACTGCCTGGACAGGACTGACTCCTTATTCTGAGGAGAATTGCCTCTATTCTCGTTATATTACCAGTGGTACTATTTCTGCAGTTGTGAAACGTCAAATAGAGCCTTTTGTCGGTGGCTTTGGAATAGGTCTTAGAACTCAATTGCTTGGTTATTTTTTACGTTTTGATTATGCATGGGGAATTGAAGATTATAAGATTTATAATCCCAAAGGTATTTTTATGTTTTCTATTGGATTTGATTTCTAAAAAAAAAAGAGTTGATATTTCAACTCCTTTTTTTTATTTATTTTATAATCACTTTTTTAGTACCCGAACCTGATTCAGTAATTATCTTTACAAAGTAAACCCCTGATTTTAAATTATCTGTGGATATCGTTATAAAATTTGAATTATATGTTTGCTCAAATACTTTTTGAGATGATATGTTATAGATTTCCACTTTGTTTATTTGTTGAGAAGATATATTAATATTATCACTTGTGGGATTTGGATAAATGGAAATTTCTATTTCTTTATTTTCATTTATGGAGATAGTAAAGTTAACATTAATATCAAGTACAATTGATGAATTGAAAAAGTCATTGGAATGAATATGAATTTTTCCTGATTTTTGATCATTGAGTTGAATATCATCAGCTCCTAAATTAATTGTGATATTTTTTGAGGAATTGCTGTTGATAGATCCGGAATTAGGAGAAATATTCATCCATGGGTTAATTGGAGTTCCATCAATATGAACCCAAATATTCCACGCATAAGGTAAAGTGGGATTATTAGATGATAATCTGTTCCAGGCTGCATCTGTTTTATACCAATTTCCATAATAACCGGAAACAGAATTGTCGCAACCAATACTGGAAACTCCTTCATAGCCGGGGGCAACTGTATAAATAAACCCAACCCAAAAATCACTTCCATCAATTAGTACCGGATTAGTTAATTGTACTTGATTTTTCCCATTAACTGGAGTGAAAATTTGTTCATAAATTATTTCTCCGGGTCCGGGAACTTCCATATTTCCCATTGTTGCAACTATAATTTTTGCCTCTGCAATTCCTATTACTGAAAATAAGGTGACATCAATTTGATTGATTGTTCTCCCGATATGATCTTGAATGTTCTCTGAGGGGAAACCTGCAGCTACAGCTATTTCTGTTGCATCGCCAAATACTATACTGGTGTAATTATTCCCGCAATAATATAATGTGTCACTTCCAATACTTGTTGAATCAGGATTAGGAATGGTATAAGAGGGAATAATTCTGTATTGTAAAGGGGTACCTCCGTTGTTATTTATGGTGAACTGATGAGTTCCCCCGGTCTGATAATTGACTGTTTCGTTAATTACAGAATCTGAAAGAACTTCAATTTCTGGAAGTTCGGCAGGAACAATTTCAGTAAAAACAAAATTGTCAATATAATAATCACCGCTACCGGTAGGAGATGCAGAATAAAAATTGATAGAGCCTAATTGACAAACTCCGTCGGTGTTATTATCAACATAATGGAAAGGCCAGGATGCAATAATGGTATTATCTATTTTCAAATAAATGCTATCACTATTAAGATTTATATTCCCCTCTATACCAAACCAATTGTTTTCAGGATAGGTAAAATTATAAGTTGTACCTCCAACTAAAATATAACCTGTACTGTCATTTGAAAAATAACATTCAAAAGCCCACTCAATTCCGGGGTTAAAATAATGTTGCATATTAAAATATGCACCGGGGCTTGACGAAGGAATAAATATATCAAATGCAATTTCAAAATGACCGGTCGTCTGATTCAAAAATTTATAAATAATGTCACTTGAAGTGTTGATATGCAGTGAGTTGGGAGAGGAACTAGAATAAGTATTTGAAATGGGAGCATCTTCAGCCCCCCCTGCACTGTGACTCCAAGTGTCCCAATCAACATGGTTTTGTTGTACCAATAATTGTCCGCTTGTGTAACTATCAAAATTATCACTAAATAGAATGGTCTGTGCTTTGGTAATTATTGCTGTAAAAGTAATTAATAACAAAAATAAAAGATTTTTCATGGGTTTATTTTTTCATTTTTATGGATGCAAATGTAATAATATTTTTATACCTTTTTCATATATTTTTTTTTTTTTGTAAAAAAAAAACAGTTCAATTTATTAATATTGATAGAATTAAAATATAAAATCCTTATTATCAATGCTTTATTTTTTCTATCCAACTTCTTAAAGGCTTATATTTCGGAAAATTCATATTATATTTTCCAATTTAAAGTTTCTATTAAATGGGTAGTTTAAAAGTAAGTTAGCTGAGAAAAAGCTTTCAATTATTTGATTTAAGGACGTATCTATAAACCATATAATGATTATGTTTTTAATATAACAAATAAATGGAAAACCATTTTTTATTGGCTTTTCATTTATTTGTAAAATATCAAATCTATTCGTCTTCTTTGTTTTCAGCCTCGTATTTTTTAATGATGTCGTTTTGGACTTCAGCAGGAACTTGTTGATAATCTGAAAATTTCATCCCATAAGAGGCACGTCCACTTGTAATAGAACTTAATGTGGTTGAGTATTTATTCATTTCTGCTAAAGGAACTTTTGCACGTATGGTTTGAAATTCTCCTTCGCTATCCATTCCCATTACTACACCTCTCCTTCCTTGAAGATCAGTCATTACATCACCCATTCTATCAGAGGGAACAAATACTTCAACATCATATATAGGCTCTAAAATTTTGGGGCCGGCATTTTTGAATGCTTCTCTGAATGCTTGGCGGGCAGCTAATTTGAAAGATAATTCATTGGAATCAACAGGGTGCATTTTGCCATCATATACGTTGACAACAATATCGCGAGCATATGAGCCTGTTAATGGGCCTTCTTCCATTTTTTCCATTATTCCTTTTAAGATGGCAGGCATGAAACGTGCATCAATAGCACCTCCAACGATACAGTTATTAAAGATAAGTTTCCCCCCCCATTGTAAATCATAAGATTCTGTTCCACGTATCGGATATTTGGTCTGATTAGGCATTCCCTCATAATAGGCTTCAATTAACATATGTACTTCTCCAAATTGTCCTGCACCACCGGATTGCTTTTTGTGACGATACATGGCTTCAGCAGATTTTGTAATGGTTTCTCTATATGGTATTTTGGGAGCAATTAATTCAATTTCTACTTTGTTGATCTTTTCTATAGACCATTTTATTAAATTCATTTGCTGTTCACCTTGACAAGATAAAATAATCTGTTTTAATTCTTTAGAATATTCTACGAGAAAAGTTTTATCTGTTTTAGCAATTTCTGATAAAATTGCCCCTAATTTTTCATCGTCTGTATTGCTTTTTGCTTTTATAGCAGTACGAAATTTTGGGTCTGGATATATCGTTTGCTCAATTATGTCATCTCCGGCTTTAACCAAGGTGTTTCCTGTTTGGGTACTTCTTAGTTTGATCGTGGCAACAATGTCTCCTGCACATGCTTTTTCTGTTTTTTCCCTATTCTTACCGGCTATGCATAACAATTGTGATAATCTTTCTTTATTATTGGTGTTTGGATTATATAAATCCATTGCTTCAGTTATTTCACCTGAATATATTTTCATAAAGGATACTTCTCCTAAATGTTGTTCAATGGCTGTCTTGAAAACATATGCCATTGTTGAATCTGTACTGTTACAAGTTAAAACTTTTCCTGATACAGTTTTAACGCCTGTAGTTTCATTAGGGGATGGACAGTTGCTTTTAATGAAATCCATTAATCGGGTAACTCCCTGATCGTTCTTTGTAGCAATGCATAAAACCGGAAAAGTGCCTCGATGAGCAATGCCTAAACGGAGTCCCTTTGAAATTTCTTCTTCAGTAAGGGAACCCTCTTCGAAGAATTTATTCATAAGCTCTTCATCGTTTTCAGCAGCAGCTTCAATGATTGTATTCCGCATTTCTTCAGCTTTTGATTGTTCTCCAGCAGGAATATCCTCTACTATCATCTTGCCCCCACCCACAGGAAATTTTAATAGTTTCATCTTTAATAAATCTATTACGGAATCAAAACCTATTCCGCAATTTACCGGATATTGCAATGGAAGAACACTACCCCCGAAATAATGCTTTAGTTCATGAATGATTTCATCATATTTAGCCTTTTCATGATCTAATTGGTTAATTACAAATACAACAGGGGTCCCCATTTTTTTTGTCCAACGCCATTGTATTTCAGCCCCAACATCAATCCCGTTTTGTGCATTTAATACCATCAATGCTGTATCAGCTACCCTCATTGAACATATTGTCTCTCCAATGAAATCATCAAATCCAGGACAATCAAGCATGTTGATTTTGATGCCATCATATTCTGCATACATTACTGTTGCATAAATCGATTGTTGTCTTTCCAATTCCAATTCCCTGTAATCTGAAATAGTGTTTTTGTCTTCAACACTACCACGCCTGCTGATAATACCTCCATGAAAAGCAATTGTTTCAGCCAAAGTGGTTTTTCCTACTCGGTTTCCTCCAATAATGGCAACATTTCTAATTTCTTTAGTTTGATAAACTTTCATTGTTGATTTTAATTCTTTGATTTATACAGTATTATTAATAATTCTAAATTGGCTGCAAAAATACATTTTTTTTTAATTCAATGTTCTTTAATCTATTCTTGTTGACTAATTATTATGTTTTTTTTGATTTTTTTCGCTGTTTGAAGGTGAGATTATTCCTTATTATTGATTTTTTTTCTGATTTGGTCACCTTAACTTACCTTGTTCCCCATTTTGTTTTTTCTCTTCTCTATTGATATATTATTACAAATTATATTTTTTGATTTTTTACTGTATCTTTGCGACTCTTTTTTTTATAGTTTAATGCATCTGAATTTAAAAGGATTATTGCTTTCATTGAATACCCCCATAGTGATGGGTATTGTGAATTATACTGATGATTCTTTTTATGATGTTAGCCGTTCTGTCTCAGAAAAATCTCTTTTGGCTAATGTATCACAAATGCTTGAAGATGGGGCTGATATTATTGATTTGGGTGCTGTTTCTACTCGTCCGGGAGCTACCGAAATTGAGGAAGATTTTGAATTTTATAAAATTAAATCTGCACTTAAGTTAATTTTAGACTCTTTTCCAAATGCTCGTATTTCTGTCGATACTTGGCGTGCTTCAGTTGCTGAAATGGCATTATCAGAAGGAGCTGCAATGATAAATGATATCTCTGGTGGTACTTTCGATGAGAATATGTTTGCTGTTATTGCCAAACATAATGCACCTTACTGCCTTATGCACACTTCTTCTAAACCTCATCTGATGCAGCAGTGTATTTCTTACAATAATATTATTGCTGAAATGATCCAATTTTTTGGATCTAAAATCAATGCCTTGAAATCACTTGGAGTTAATGATATCGTTGTTGACCTTGGATTTGGTTTCGGTAAATCTTTAGACCAAAATTACTTTTTGTTGAATAATCTTCAGGCCTTTACCACACTAAATCTTCCGATATTGGTAGGAATATCTAGAAAATCAATGATCTATAAATTTTTAGATGTTTCTCCAAACGAGGCTTTAAATGGAACTACTGTCTTACATGTTGTTTCTTTATTGAAAGGGGCAAATATTCTTAGAGTTCACGATGTTAAAACTGCTAAGGAAACTATTGCTTTGATTGGGAAATTAAACGATCAACTTTTTTCTTAATGTTATTATATGAAAAATCTTTTTTTTATAATTTGTCTTTTCTTTTCAGCTTCTCTTTTAGCTCAAATACCATCTAATTACTATGATGCTGCATATGGAAAAAAAGGCTATCAATTACGACTAGCTCTACATTCCATTATTGATGACCATAATGTGGTTTCATATAACTCTTTATGGACTCATTTTTATTTAACAGACGACAAACCCAATGGGAGTGTCTGGGATATGTACTCTGATATTCCTTCAGGAACACCTTCCTATAGTTTTAGTTTTGGGGAAGACCAATGCGGTAATTATATAGATGAAGGAGACTGTTATAACAGAGAACATTCTCTTCCCAAAAGTTGGTTTGGAGATATAGCACCTTTAAATTCTGATCTTTTTCATATTTATCCAACCGATGGATATGTAAATAATCGTCGCGGGAATTTTCCCTTTGGCGAAGTGGATAACCCAACTTGGACAAGCACTAACGGATCAAAATTGGGAAATTGTTCTTTTCCGGGTTACACCGATATTGTTTTTGAACCTATTGACTCTTATAAGGGGGATTTTGCAAGAAGCTATTTTTATATGGCTACGCGGTATATGGATTCTAATTTAGGTGATGAATCATTGTCTATGTTTATCGGATCTGAATTTAAATCATGGGCATTGAATATGTTGATTTCATGGAATATTCTTGATCCGGTTAGCCAAAAAGAAATTGACCGTAATAATCAGGTATATCTAATTCAAAATAATAGAAATCCATTTATTGATTTTCCAGAATTGGTGGGAAAAATATTTGGAAGCGATTCTGTCACTCCTTTTAATCCCAATGCAATTTCAGTTTTTGATCCTAATAACCAATTTATTGTTTTTCCAAATCCCGCTAAAGATATGTTTTTTATAACTAACAATTCTTTCTCTGTTGATGAACTTCTAATTTGTGATCTATTTGGGAAAATTGTATTGAATATTAGGGAAATATCGAATCCCATTATAGAAGTTTCAACAGAAAATCTTGCATCTGGGATTTATCTTGTGAAAATTGTACATGATAATTTTGTTCAAATCCGTAAAATAGTTATTTATAAAAATGGCAATTATTAGAATTACAAAACAGTTTTCTTTTGAAATGGCACATGCTCTAGTAGGATATGATGGACTTTGTAAAAATATCCATGGTCATTCCTATCATTTTGATGTTACGGTTAAAGGAATCCCAAACGAAGATAACTTTTCTCCCAAAAAGGGAATGTTGATGGATTTTGTTGACTTAAAAATGATTGTTTATCATGAAATCATTAATTGTTTTGACCATGCATTAGTAATCTCTCAGAATACTGATCCTGACCTTATTAGTTCTCTTGATAAGAATTATGAAAATATATTGTTGATGCCTTATCAACCTACTTCTGAAAATCTTATCGCTGATTTTGCAGAGAGACTCCAAAAAAAGCTGCCTCCTCATGTGCAGCTTTTTTCGTTAAGGCTTCGTGAAACCGACAAATCTTATGCCGAATGGTTTGCCGAAGATAACCCCAAATAAAATCCTAAAATTATTTTTTTTCAGAAGGCATATTAATATTGGATCCGCAATCTTTAACAATCATTTCGTACCATCTGTCAGAGTATCTTGGTTGATCAGGAAATTCACATTGAGGCTTTGCTGTATTTGTTTTAAGGAATTTTCCATCTTTTTCTTTCTTAACGTTTCCATCATTATATTTTACCAGTAAATATTCATAGAGATTGTTCCACTCTTTGCATACCAGTTTGGCCTTTTCATTTGAATAGAAATTAATTTTTTGCTGTCCGACAGCAGGATTGGTATTGAAAATATTTACCATTTCTTTTTCCATTTGAAGTATATCATTCACAAAACCTGTTTCCATCTTCTTCTGTATAGCCTTAATAGGAACTATCATATCTTTATAGCGGCTATATGCCATGTTGCTGACTTTGGTAAAGATCCAAAATGCAGCAGTCGGAGAGTAATCAACCATGGAACCGTTCCCTTCTCTAAACTCTTCAGGTATTTCTGTGATTCCACAAAACATAGGAACATAGCAGTTGCTGCCTGCGTCGTCCACTCCGAACCAAAAAACTCCTCCAAATTTATCAGGTAACCAATTTCTTGCCTGAGCTACAAAAGAAAATCCTGTCTGTTGCGTTGCAGTTGCTCTTTCATGCAAATAGTTTTCACCATTTAATTCCCAATTCATTGGTCTCCAACGATACGGACATTCAAATGGCCCTGCTCCTAGATCTTTTGTCATATCCATGGAAGTACCTTCATAGTGGTCTCTCATCAATTGCATCACTTCCAGAACGGAAATCAGATGATCGGGTTTTATCCATAATGGCATCCTGTGTGATAAATTATCCCCTCTGGCATAATCTTCGTATTGGGCCATTAATGATGGATTACAACGGTAAAATGCAGTCCATACTCTTGCTTCACATCCTCTTGCTGCTCCGAAATCAATAGGACAGTAAGCATCGCAGAAACTAAATCCGGCATCGGGTGCTTTAGGATCATAATATCCTTTTAATTTTGCAAATGAAATAATATCCCAAGCATATACTGTTTCAATATCAGGATTAAAAATTTTGGCAATTTCTTTGCTGGTAATTGATTTTATTCCGTCACTTAAGGGAAAAGTAGTAATTCTTGCCTGATTTGCATGTCCACAAATATAGCCGTCAGGAATTCTTCTGGCTACCCAAACAGCTCCCCTTGACCACCCTTTGATTATTTTTCCCTTGGCATCTTTCATTTCCTGGCCTTTTCCAATAATTTCAAAAATCCATGCTTCATTAGGATCTATTATCGAAAATGATTCACCCTCGCTAGTGTATCCATAAGAATTGATTAGTTCACTCATTACTTTGATGGCTTCACGAGCATTTTTTGCTCTTTGAAGAGTGATGTATATGAGAGACCCGTAATCTATTAATCCGGGAGAATGCCATAATTCTTCACGACCACCATAAGTGGTTTCTCCAATTGCCAGTTGATGTTCATTCATATTGCCTACTACTGAATAGGTGTGGAGTGCCTGTGGAATTTGTCCCAATTTTTCTCCGGTATCCCATTCAATGATATCCATCATAGTTCCAGTAGGATAGTCGGCAGCAGGTCTGTAATATAATTCTCCATACAAAGTATGAGAGTCGGCAGCATAAGTAACCATGCATGATCCATCTTTACTTGCACCTTTAGTAATGATAAAATTTGTACAAGCAATTAACTGAGAACTTACCATTGTAAAAACCACAATGGTAATAAATAAAAAGTTTTTTTTCATAAATATAAATTATCTTGTTATGGCAAAATGAGTAATATTTGGTATAATCAACAACGGCATCGGAGTTGAATTCAAGATCTGTCGGGTTGTTGTTCCAAGCCAGAAATCTGAAAATTCTTGTTCTTCCTCCCGCATGATAATCATAAGATTGACATCTAATTTTTTTGCAAAATCCACAACCTCTTTAGAAATATTTCCCTTAATTTCTATAGAAGTCCAATCGTGCCTTATATTTGCTTGTTCAAGCATTCTCATAGCATGACCAAGTTGAACAGAAACAATATGTTTTGTTTCTGGTTGTTCTGAAATTACACCTAATAGTAATATTTTTGCTGAAAATGCTTTTGCAAATTTTATGGCATATTTCATCTTTTGTAAAGTTTCAAAACTGGTGTCAATGGGAACTAGTATTTGTGTTAAATCACGATTAATCTGAATACCTTCCCGTAAAACCATAACAGGAACAGGACTCATAGATACTATTTTAAATGCATTACTTCCAACAAACATTTCTTCAAATCCTGATGCCCCATGAGTGCCAATTACTATTAATGAGTCAGTTAAATTTGAGGCATATTTAATCATCTCATTTGCTGGTTTCCCTTCTAAAATAACACTACGTGCTTCACTTTTAGGGGCTTCTGCCTTGCAGTCTTTTAATAGTTCACTTAATTTTGTTTGTACAATTTGCGAAATATTTTCTTTGATATCAGTATCAATTATCCTTTTAGTACTAGGACTTTTGACCCAAACAAGATGTAATGCTCCACCAGATTTAAGAGAAATTGCAACGGCATGTTTTAATGCATTGATTGAATTTGGTGAAAAATCAATTCCAACAATAATATTTTTCATATTTATTTGTTTTATGTTTTTGAATTTGCTGACAAAGATATAAAAAAAATATTATATTTGTATGATTTCCGAAAGGTTTTTAATTATTAAAATAGTATTTTTGCATATTTAATAGTGTGACAATATTTTTTTTCTTATAATTTGATAGTTAACTATAATTTTTAAACAGATGAATTCTAAAATATCTTTATTTTTTTCTCTTCTTTTCCTGATTCCTGCTGTTTTATTTGCTCAGCAATATAATGATGGGAAAAAATATGTTGATACTGCTACTTCTATGTTATGGACGGGTGCAAATTTTTCCTATCAACTTCCTGTCGGAGCCCTGGCAGAGACCTTTAATGGAAATTTTAATATTGGGACCGGTTTTACTTATAAAACATTTCATAACTGGACATGGGACCTGAATTTTAATTATCTTTTTGGATCAAATATTGATGATCCCTCTTCAGTATTGGGTGATATAGTGAATTCTAACGGAGATGTTATTGATGGAAATGGTTTGAAAGCTACAATTTATTTGGAAGGACGTTATTGGAATTTGGGGGTAGGCGTTGGAAAACTTATTCCTGTAAATAGATGGAAAAACTCAGGAATTTGGATTCATACGGGATTTGGTTTTTTTCGACATAAAATTCATATTTCAGACCCAGACAACCAAGTTTCTCAACTTTTGGGAAACTATAAAAAAGGATATGATCAGCGTTCTTCAGGATTCTGTATGTCTCAGTTTGTGGGTTATTTATTTATGCAAAAAAGACGTGTAGCCAGTTTTTATGCAGGAGTTGAAATAACTGAATTATGGACAAAACCCGATAGAAATTATATTTTTGTTATTGGCTCTACGAATAATATTCCTTATAAGTTTAGTGCTCTTTTTGGACTTAAAATAGGTTGGATTGTTCCTCTTTATGAAAAGAAAAAAGTGACAACTTTCTATAAATATTAAAATGAGATTCTTTTATACATTCTTATTATATTTATATGAATTTGGGATAATCATTGCCTCTCTTTTTAATAGCAAGGCAAGGCTTTGGTGTGAGGGAAGAAAAAATTTATTCACATTTCTTAAAAATAATTGTTCCGAAAAAAAATTAATCTATTGGGTGCATTGTGCTTCTCTTGGAGAATTTGAACAAGGGAAACCCTTAATTTTAAAATTGAAAGAAAAAATTCCCGGAATAACAATATTGGTTACTTTTTTTTCTCCTTCAGGCTTTGAAGTGAAAAAAAATGATCCGGTTGCAGATATTATTTCTTACCTCCCAATAGATACTCCACGTAATGCAAAAAAATTTGTTGAAATTGTAAATCCAAAGGTTGTTATTTTTGTAAAGTATGAATATTGGTATAATTATATGGACACTCTATATGATTTAAAAATACCATTCTATTATATATCTGCTATTTTTAGACCTTCACAGCATTTTTTTAAAAATTATGGCAAATGGTTTGCTGATCAACTAAAAAAGGCTTCCTTTTTTTTCGTTCAAAATGAGGAATCAAAGTCGTTGCTTAATTCAGTTGGTATAGATAAAGTTGAAATTACAGGTGATACTCGTTTTGATAGAGTTTTCGATATCGCTTCTAAATCATATCAGTTGGATTTTGTTCTTGATTTTAAAAGTAATAAAAAGTTGATAGTAGCTGGAAGTACTTGGGAACCAGATGAATATTTATTACTCCATCTTTTGAATGCACTTAATAGTAATTTTAAATTAATTATTGCGCCTCACCTTATTGATCAAAATCATATTGATAATATTGTAAATAATTTCTCATCTTATAAAGTATTATGCTTTTCAGAATACGATAAACAGGATTTGTCAAAATATCAGGTTCTGATAATCGATTCAATTGGTCTTTTGAGCAAAATTTATAAGTATGCTGATTTTTCCTATATCGGAGGTGGTTTTGAAACCGGTTTGCACAATATTCTTGAACCAGCCGTTTTTGGAGCCCCTCTCTTTTTCGGACCTCATTATAAGAAATTTTATGAGGCAACTGAACTCGTAAGATTGGGTGCAGCTTTCCCAGTTCATAATTTCTCGGAAATGAATTACTCACTCACAAAGTTAGATCGCGATGTTGAATACTACAATAATGTGTCAGATGCTTGTAAACAATTTGTTCATAATAATTTAGGTTCTTCTGATAAAATTTTTAATTTATTAAATTCTGTTATTTATGAGTGATTTTACAATTAAATATTCGGATATTGTAGCAGCTCAAAGAACTTTATCCGGCATTACAAAAAATACTACCCTTTTGACTTCCAAGTCATTTTCTCAGATGGCAGAATGCAATATGTATATGAAACTTGAAAATCTGCAAACTACCGGTTCTTTTAAAGTAAGGGGAGCATTTAATAAAATTGCTAATTTGGATAAAAATGCAACAAAACGCTCTGTTGTTGCTGCTTCAGCCGGAAATCATGCTCAAGGAGTTGCTTATTCATCTACAAAACTTGGAATTAAAAGTACAATTTTTATGCCCTCTTTTACTCCCCCGCTGAAGGTTATTGCTACTCGGTCTTACGGGGCTAACGTTATCTTGTCGGGCGATACCTTTGATGATGCGTTTGAGGCTTCTCAGATATATTGTAAAGAAAATAATGCGACCTATATTCATCCTTTTAATGATCCCTTTGTAATAGCCGGACAAGGAACAATTGGCATTGAAATCTTCAACCAGTTACAAGATGTTGAGATTATTGTTGTTCCAATAGGTGGAGGAGGACTAATCAGTGGAATTGCTCTTGCAATAAAAGAAATTAATCCAAAAATTAAAATTATCGGTGTTGAGGCTGAAGGGGCTGCTTCTATGTGCGCATCTCGTAATGCCAATAAATTAGTTCAGTTACCTCATGTTAATACTATTGCTGACGGAATTGCAGTTAAAAGACCGGGTGATCTTACTTTTAATTTGGTTCAAAAATATGTTGATGATCTTGTGACGGTTACTGATAACGAAATCGCTCATACTGCGTATCTATTACTACAACGAGCTAAAATATTGGCTGAACCTTCCGGTGTTGCTTCTGTTGCTGCTGTTTTGTTTAAAAAAGCTAATTTTATAGGGAAAAATGTTGTGCCAATTATTAGTGGAGGAAATATTAATATGAATCTTTTACAGCAGATTGTTGAAAAAGGAATGATGGAAGAGAAACTAAGAGCTTCTATTCAGGTTATTACTCCCGATCAGTCAGGTGAATTAAGAAAATTGACTTCTCTTTTTGAAAAACTTAAAGTTAATATTCAAAATATTGAACATGAACGCTCAATTCATTCTGTTCCGATTGGACATGTTTTAATTACCCTCACTGTTAATTTACAAGATCAATCTCAACTTAAACAGATTATTAATGAATTAAAATTGTGTGGGTTGCAAGCTAATTTATTGCAATAATTAATAATACATATATTTTGAACTTTAAATTAGTATCTAATTTTTCGCCGAGCGGTGATCAACCAACAGCTATCTGTGAATTGACAGAGGGCCTTAATCGTGGAGATAAAGCTCAGGTTTTATTAGGAGTCACTGGTTCCGGAAAGACTTTTACTATTGCCAATGTTTTGCAAAATGTAAACCGACCTGCTTTAGTTTTAAGCCATAATAAAACACTTGCAGCTCAACTTTACAGTGAGTTTAAGCAATTCTTCCCTCAAAATGCAGTTGAATATTTTGTTTCATATTATGATTATTATCAGCCGGAAGCATATATGCCAACTACAAATACTTATATTGAAAAAGATTTGTCAATTAATTCTGAAATTGAAAAATTACGTTTAAGAACCACCTCTACCTTGCTTTCAGGGAGACGTGATATTATTGTTGTTGCTTCAGTTTCATGTATTTATGGAATTGGGAATCCTGATGATTTTGCCAAAAACGTAATTCAGCTTCATAAGGGGATGGTTATTGATCGGAATAATCTTCTGCATGCAATGATCAATAGCCTTTATTCAAGAACTGAACTTAATCTTGAAACTTCTCATTTTCGAGTCAAGGGGGATACTGTTGATGTTTTCCCGCCTTATAATGATAATGCATTCAGAATTATTTTTTTAGATAATGAAATTGAAAATATCTATGAAATTGAACCTGAATCCGGTAATAAAATAGCTCAGTTGGATAAGCTGACAATTTATCCTGCAAATATTTTCGTTACATCTCAAGAATCAATGAATGAAGGAGTTAATCAGATTTTGTTGGATTTGGGCTTGCAAATTGAGTATTTGAAGTCATTGGGAAAATATCTTGAAGCTAAACGTCTTGAAGATCGTGTTACCTATGATGTTGAGATGATGAAAGAACTCGGCTATTGTTCAGGTATTGAAAATTATTCTAGATATTTTGATAAAAGAAAACCCGGACAAAGACCTTTTTGTATTCTTGATTTTTTTCCTGATGATTTTGTAATGATAATTGATGAAAGTCATGTAAGTGTTCCTCAAATTGGGGCAATGTTTGGGGGAGACAGATCACGTAAACAAAATCTAATCGATTATGGTTTTAGGCTTCCCGCTGCATTGGATAATAGACCTTTGCGTTTTAATGAGTTTGAAGAACTGATAGGACAAACTATTTATATGAGTGCTACTCCTGCTCAATATGAATTGGAAAGAGCAGGTGGAGTTATTGTTGAACAGGTTGTTCGACCAACAGGTTTGCTCGATCCGCTAATTGAAGTTCGGCCCGCAGATAATCAGGTGGATGATTTACTTGATGAAATTGAAAAAACAGTCAATAAGGGGGAAAGAGTTTTGGTTACAACTCTTACTAAAAAAATGGCTGAAGAATTAACCGGTTATCTTCTCCGAATTGGTATTAAAACCCAATATATTCATTCTGATGTAGAAACGCTTGATAGAGTAGAAATTTTGAAAGACCTTCGTTATGGTTCCATTGATGTATTAGTAGGTGTTAATCTTTTACGTGAAGGACTTGATTTACCTGAGGTTTCTTTGGTCGCTATTATGGATGCTGATAAAGAAGGCTTCCTTAGAAATGAAAGATCGCTTACTCAAACTTCAGGACGTGCCGCAAGACATGTAAATGGTCATGTTATATTTTATGCTAATAAAATGACTAAATCAATGATTGCAACAATTGACGAAACTAATCGAAGAAGGGCAAAGCAGATGTTATATAATGAAAAAAATAATATTACTCCTGTAAGCATTACTAAGTCTGATGATGTTTTTTTGACCGGAAAAAATAAGGGAAATACTTCAAAATATAGTGATTATAAATTCTCACAAATAGACTCTCCAAAAGTGGCAGAATCACAAACTCCCAAAATGTTGAACAAAGAGCAACTTCAACATAAAGTGAAATTACTTAAAAAAAATATGGAAACAGCTGTAAAATCTTTAGATTTTATGCTTGCTGCAAGTTTGAGAGATGAAATTCAATCTATTGAAAAGTATATAAAGGAATATGATCTTAAACAATAATTGTGTTAATTATTGTTGGAAGTTTTGGAGAGATCATTTTGAAAATTAGTAATTTTATTCACCAAATCAGAGATGTTCAAACTTTCTCCTTTTACAGTTAGAAAAGCTTTTTCGTAAAATTTTTCTCTGCTCTCAAGAGTTTTTTCTATATACTCCATTAACTCCGTTGAATCTTTTCCTTCTGTCAAAGGTCTCTCTTTTTTTGAATTAATAAGCCTGTTGTGTAGAGATTGACGTGTCATTTTAATATAAACAGAAATAGAATGATTATTAATCTCCTCCATTGCATTATAATAGCAAGGTGTTCCTCCACCTGTTGACAAAACCAAATTATCAGATCCTAAAGTTAATTTCAACAAATTATTTTCACATTTTCTAAAACTCTCTTCTCCGTATTTTGTAAGAAATGATGAAATGGTAATATGATATCTAATTTCAAACTCCTGATCCAAATCAATGAACTTATAATTAAATGCTTTAGCAATTTTACGACCTGCGGTTGTTTTTCCACAACCTGAAAACCCAACCAATACAATTATACTCATAGTTTAAAGGGTGGATGAATAATTCCTTTTTCAGTGATAAATCCACTGATAAGATTGTGATCTGTTACGTCAAATGCCGGATTATATGTTTTACACTCTTTAGGAGCCATTCGTTTCGAATACCAGAGATCCGTTATTTCAGTTCCCTTTCTTTCTTCAATAATAATATCATTACCAGTTCTGCAATTCATGTCAAAAGAAGATGTGGGACCGCATATGTAAAATGGAATATTGTAATATTTAGCTAATATTGCAACACCTGATGTTCCGATTTTATTTGCAGTATCACCATTTGCTGCTACTCTATCACATCCAGTGAGAACAAGATCAATCCACCCATTTTTCATTACAATTGAAGCCATATTATCACAAATTAATGTTACATCGATACCTGATTGCTGCAATTCATAAACCGTTAGGCGAGATCCTTGAAGAAGTGGGCGGGTCTCATCTGCATATACTCTGAATTTTTTTTTCTCTTGATGTGCAAAATATATCGGAGAAAGGGCAGTCCCATATTTGCCTACTGCTAAATGTCCCGCATTGCAATGGGTTAAAATTCCCATACCCTCTTTTATTAAGACTTTCCCATATTCTCCTATTAAAGAGCATGTTGTTATATCTTCTTCTTTTATCCTTTCTGCTTCTTCTTTTAATGCTAGAATTAGTTTTTTTATTGATTTGTGGCTGTTTTTTAATACAATAGATTCCATTCTGTTTAAAGCCCAACTGAGATTAACTGCTGTTGGTCGTGCTGAAGAAAGATAGATTTTGTTGTGCTTGAATTCCTGATAAAAACTGTCAAAAGTTTTAGAGTCGGAATTCTTGATTGATAAATAGATTCCAAAAGCAGCAGCAATGCCTATGGCAGGAGCACCTCTGACTTTTAATTCCCTAATAGCGGAATATATTTCTTCTATTGTTTTTAGTTCAATAAATACTTGTCGAGTAGGAAGTTGAGTCTGGTCTAAAATTATGAGTGCATTTTTTGTGTCGTCCAACTTCAGAATGTCCAATTCGAAAAATGGATTATTCATTATTTAATATGCTTTTAATCAATTTGTCAGCAGACTCAGCTATGTCAGAAATTGTGGCAGGGAGCATAAAACAGGGTGTTGTAAATATTCTGTTTTTTTTGTCTGCTATTACCTCTGTTTGCTGAGTATTTATATGAGTGGCCCCCATCTTCTCAATATCAGCTATTGTTTTAAGATCACTTCCAATTGTGATGGTAATATCTCCTAATACTTTTGCCAATAAAACAGGAGCAATACAAAGAGCTCCGATAGGTTTTTTTAACAAGAAGGTTGATTTAATGGCTCTTTCAACTTCAGGAAGGACTTTTGCATTCACGCCATGAAGATTATATGTAAATAAGTTTTTGGCGGAACCATTTCCCCCAGGAAATATTAGAGCATCAAAATTCTCTGCTTTGTATTTTTTAAGGTCTTGAATTTCACCTCTTGCAATTCGCGATGCTTCAATCATCATATTCCTTGTCTCATCCATCGGTTTTTTCGAAATATGATTTATAACTTGGTATTGATTTTCATTAGGAGCAAAAATTGTATAGCTGCATCCGTTTTTGTCAATGGCCAAAAGCGTCATTACAGATTCATATATCTCAGATCCGTCTAAAGAACCGCTTCCACATAAAATAACTGCAAATTTTTTCATAATTTCACATATTGAATATTAATGATTATTTGCAAAGATAATCATTTTTGACTTTTAAAAAATTTAGGTCTTTAACTATAACATTCTTTCCCTTATCATAGTAATTACTTCTTTTGTATATAGAGGAAAATCAGCTTTTATCATCCAATCAAAATAGGAAGGTTCTGTCATGAATACTTCTTCAACTTTTTTCCCTTTATGCTTCCCAAAATTAAAAATTTCTTCGTCTTTATCATTAAATACAATATGTCCTATTAAATCTACATTTCTGTTCTCACTTGAGAAATTACTCAGTTTTTTTACATTGTTTTGAATAGGAAATTCTTTACGTCCAGTTTTCTTGTCTTCATATGCTATTCCGTCATATTTTGTAATCTGGGCTTTCAATACTTCATAGGTTGCTCTGGTATCATTTTCGGCTTGATGAGCATCAGTCAATTCTTTGTTGCAGTAAAGTTTATAGGCTGCACTTAATGTACGTGGCTCCATTTTATGATAAATATTTTGTACATCTATAAATTTTCTGTTCCTAAGTTCAAAACGTTTTCCACACCTTAAAAATTCTTCTACTAAGAGTGGTAAGTCAAACTTGTTTGAATTATAACCGGCAATATCACAATCTTTCATGAATAATTCAATTTCTTCAGCTACCTCATCGAATTTAGGTTTATCTTTGACATCAATGTCATAAATTCCATGAAGTTCTGAGCATTCTTTTGGTATTGGAATTCCGGGGTTAATTAGTAGAGTCTTAACTAATTCCTCCCCCGTAGGGAACACTTTTAATAATGAAATTTCTACAATTTTGTCTTTTCCAATATTTAATCCGGTTGTTTCAAGATCAAAAAATACCAACGGACGGTCTAAATTTAATTGCATTTTTTTATTTTTATTGTCCGCAAAGATACAATTTTCTCCCGTTTTATGAATTAAATTTAATTTTGAATTCTATTATTATTGTGATAAAATCACCATTTTTTTGAATAAATGAATTTTTGGAATTATTTTTTTTTGAAAATTATACTTTATGTAAAAAATATTTTTATTTTTGCACGAAATATTTTACCCAATAAGTTGAGCACCCCTTTGCATAATTTAGGACGAGATGAGATGTTTTTTATTATGCTAGTGGGATGCTCGCTTCTTCGGTGAAGAAATAAAGGTGGGATTACTTATCGGTAAAAAGAGTGGACAATTTGGGGAAAAACCTCTCTTTAATTTAAAATATTTGAAAAACATCTTTTTTTAATACACTATTTATTGTTGTTTTATTGGTGTGAGAACAAAAACCTACCATCTGCATGACCAGGACGGAAAATAGTTTATTAAGATGATAGGTCGTTCTCATTTTTTATATTGTTGAGTTATTCTTGTTTGAATAGATATTATTCGTTAACGTATTCTTGTTTATTTGAGAAATAGATCCCTTTATATAGGAATTGATGTGTGTTGGAGTCTCTAACTAATAATTGTTCAGGAATATTCATCCAACATTCAGTGCCTGTAAATTCATTATATACCCAAAGTGAACGTGCCGGAAATTGAAAATAATCTTCTGTGGTAAATTCATATTCATATAAAGTAATGCCATTATAATAATTAATGTCAGACATTGTTGATTCTAAAGTTAGTTTTACCGTTGCGGCGAGATTGCATGTATTGCCTTGTCCCATGCAATCTAAATGAGAATATCTTCCGTTCATATAAACACATCCGGGAGAACATTGAGAAGCTAAGTGTCCTACTTTGACTTTCATTTTAAAAACCCCGGAGGTAATCATGTCTTTGCCGTTTTCCTGAGTATTCATTATTTGTGTTGCGTTGTTGTTTGTATCTTCCTGAATAGATCCTGTGTTTGTTGGGTTATCATTGCAAGAGATTATTGTTGTTAAGGCAAATAATGCTACTAAACCGTAAAATAAAATTCGTTTGTTCATTTTTGTATTATTTTTTCTGGTAAAAGTATATGAAAAAATAATAGGAAAATCAAGATTAACAACGATTTAGCTATTTTGGGACGAATTAGGGACGAACGCAAAAAATCAGATTACTTTTTAATACTTTAACAATATATTAATCAACTGAATTCTAATTGGTGGGATTGATTAATCAATTATTACGTTAAAAATTACTTTATTTCCCCATTTTTTCCACTTTGAATATTTTTTTTAGACTTAAAAAGAAAAAACATTCACTTTTTTGGAAGTTTTTTGCTACATTCTGAAAATAGCTGCATTATTTTGATCTCATTTTATAATCTTCTTTCTACATAGCGTTAAATTTAAATTGTTTGCATTATTTTATTTTTAATATTATATATATACAATAAGTTTATATATGTTATTTTTATCTCTTTATTTCTATCGGTAAAAATATAACAAAAATATTGAATAAAACACCTATTAACAATGATTTAGCTATTATTTAGACGAATTTGGGACGAACGTTGTAAAACTATACTTTTTTGAAGATATTGCCTTCCTAAATTATCAAAATAAATTAAATAAATATGAAATCTTAATCTATTTTTAAGTTAAGAAATACTTTATATCGCTCTTTTTCGTCCTGAACATCCCATAAATATGCATTAGGATATAAAATGTCAAGCCTTTTTCGGACAATTTTAAGTCCGTTGCCTGAAGAAATGCAACTATTTTTTATTGCTGGTTTGTTGTTTTCACAACTGAATTGAAGATGACCGGGATTAGTAAAGTCAAAAATAATAGTAATCATCCCTGTTCCGTCAAGTGAAGTATATTTAAATGAATTACCAATAAAATTTTCAAAAATTAAAGGTGCAATAAAAATGTTTTCCGGTTCTCCTAAAACTTCAAAATTAACTGAGATAGGTTCGGGATGCCTAAGTAATTCCAAATCTATATAATCCTGATAAAAATCCAGTTCACTCTGCATTTCAATCTTAGTTTTGTTTGATTCAATCATGTAAAAATCTAAAATGAATGAAAGTTTTCTCATAAGTCCCGGTAATTTATCATTTTTCTTTACAGCCAATAGATATAATTGATTTACAACATTAAATAGATAGTGTGGGGCCATTTTGGAACTGATAAAACTTTTTTCTATTTCATATTTTTCCTTTTCCCATATAATTTCCTTTTTTAACAAATTGACCTGCAATGTTTTACTTTTAATAGTCTCCAAATAATGTTTAAATAGTAAAAAGAAGAGCATAAAGCCGAAATCCCTTAAAAAAATGAGAAAAAATATAGATAGTTTTGTTTGAAGTATTAATTCCTTTTGAAAATTATAGGCCTTACTAATTGTCGGCTCAAAAATAATTAATTCAGTATATGCAATTATTAATATTGACATTAATGTTATTATACTGTATGGGAGCCATCGGTTTTTTCTAATAAATACAGGATAAATGACAAAATAATTTAAATATACCGCGGATGCAATAATAATTTCACACAAGATTTCATATTGATATCCAAAGAGACTATGAGGTCTTATAAACGAATAACGCATAAAAAAGAGCGCAGTTCCAATCCAAAAAAATAGCTGGATAATGAAAAGTATAAAGCCTTGGAGATTATTTCTGTTAATTACCATTTAAAAATTGAATTTCGTCGTTGCAAAAGTAAAAAAAAGAATGTATGAAATTATAAAAAGTGATTTTTTATTTGGGAAAAGAAAGCGTAATTTTTATATTTTTGCATTCAAAAAGAGTTCATTATGACAAGAGACTATTTTTATATCTCCGTTGATAATGAGGATGCACCACATGAGATACTTGACTCAATGTTCAGTTTGTATCCAAATTATAAGAGAAAGGCTCAATTTTTTAATCCTGTTAAAGCCATTGAGTATCTAAAAAATAATAGTTGCGATTTGATGTTTACCGATGTTGAAATGCCTGAAATGGATGGTTTTCAAATGCTGGAGCAGATTCAGAATCCTCCCTTAACAGTTATTCTGACCGGATATCCTGTGGCATATAGTGAAAAAGCTTTTGAGTATTTTGATATGGGAATCTTTGATTTTTTGTCTAAAGCATTTATCCCAAGACGATTTAAGCAAACTATAGAGCGTTTTGAAAAACTCTCTGAAGATATTATGATGCTTAATAAAATTAATAATTTTCAACACCTAAATTCTCAGTTTTTTCCAATAAATGATTCTGGGATTATTAAGCAAGTCCCCTTGAACGAAATCCTCTTCTTTGAAGTAGATAAAAATTATGTCTCCATACTTACAATAAGTGGAAAAAATTATAGGATGCGTGTTACTTTAGTTGATGTTATGCAACAACTTCCACCAAATACCTGGATTCAAGTCAGCAGGGATATTATTATTGTTGTTGATAATGTTGTAAGTTTTAATGCCTATTCTGTTAATTTTGGGATTAAAAAAAATGGAGATGAAGTAATTGTGCCGATTGCTTCGAGAAAAAGAAGAGAGGTTGTCGATTTTTTGGTGTCAAGAAAAAGTGATCTCGAAAATTTGAAAACTAACTAGCCCCATACAAACTTCATGTTTACGCTTCTCAATGGAAATGAATCTATTATTCTCTCTTTTTCGTATGACAAGATGTCATGGAAATTTTTTTGGCAAAATTATTGTAGTAATATGTAGCCCGTTTATACTTAATTGATTTTTGATTTTATAATAACTTAAATTACAATATATTATGAAGAAGGATTTAGAGCCTGATCTGAAAAGTAAGAAGAGATCTCTTGATTCAGAGAGTGAGAAAAATTTTAGCGTTGAACAGAATACTGACAGTAAGATAGAAATAATTGAAGATAGTGTTGACCAAAAGGATGTAAAGGAGGAAGTGAAAAATAAATCCGGTTTCTTTGGAAAAAAAGCGTCTTTAAAAGAAGATTCTCAAAAGGAAATGATTGAAAAATTGAAAAAAGAAAATGCAAAATTTGCTGATGATTACCGAGAACTTAATGATAAATTTCTAAGGCTTTATTCTGAGTTTGACAATTATAAAAAACGCACTAACAAGGAAAAATTGGATTTAATTGAAACCGCTTCAGAAAAAGTACTTCGGGATTTGTTACCAATAGTTGATGATTTTGAGCGTGCAATAAAGGCAAATGAAAATGCAGAGGATGTTGTGGCTATAAAATCGGGATTTGAATTGATTTATAGTAAATTATTACAACTACTGAAGCTTTATGATGTTGAGGTAATTCCTGCAAAAGGCGAAACTTTTAATACAGATCTTCATGAAGCTATTACTCATTTTCAAGCTACTAATGAAAATGAAAAAGGAAAAGTAATTGAAGAGTCTCAAAAAGGATATAAAATCAAAAATAAAGTTATCAGATATTCAAAGGTTGTTGTCGGGATTTAATAGTGAGAATTTTTTGTTATGGAGAAAAGAGATTATTATGAAGTATTAGGGGTAAATAAGAATGCTACCGCGGATGAAATTAAAACTTCATACCGAAAAAAGGCAATGCAATTTCATCCCGATAGAAATCCTGGGAATAAGGAGGCGGAAGAAAAATTTAAAGAGGCAGCTGAAGCATATGATGTTTTGAGCAACGCTGAAAAGAAAGCACGTTATGATAAGTTCGGTCATGCGGGAATGAATGGATCTTCCAGTGCTTATAGCAACGTGGATTTTGATTTAAATACCATTTTTGAACGTTTTGGAGATTTGTTCGGAGGAGGTTTTGGGGGTTTTTCTGGTTTTGGCGGAGGTGGGTTTGGCTCCGGAAATGCAAAAGATCGTAGAAGAGTTCGTCAGGGAACTAATCTGAGAATCACTGTTAAACTAACTCTTGAAGAAATTGCCAAAGGGTGTGAGAAAAAAATTAAAATTCAGAAATTTGTCCCCTGCTCATCTTGTAATGGTCTGGGAACTCAAGATAAAAAATCTGTTACTACTTGTTCTTCTTGTCATGGCAGCGGACAAGTTGTCCACACTGAAAGAAGTATGTTTGGTCTTTTTCAGCAAACAACAGTATGTGAAAATTGCCATGGATCAGGTGAGATAATAAAAAATCCTTGTCCGCATTGTCATGGAAATGGAATCACTAAAGGCGAAGAAGTTGTGGTTGTCAATATTCCGGCAGGAGTTGCTGATGGAATGCAATTGACCATGAGAGGCAAAGGTAATGCTGCTCCTAATGGCGGGATTAATGGTGATTTATTTGTTGCAATTGAAGAAATTGAACACGCTGTTTTTGAAAGAGATGGAAATAATATTTATTTGAATTATTTCATTTCATTTCCTCAAGCTGCTCTCGGGACTTCAGTGGAAATTCCAACTTTGGAGGGGAAGGCTAAAATTAAAATTGAACCCGGAACACAAAGTGGTCAAATCTTAAGACTTCAAGGAAAAGGAATTCCAGATATACGTGCCCAATACAGGGGAGATTTGATTGTAAATGTAAATGTGTGGACTCCCAAAACACTTTCTAAAGAAGAAAAAAGTATTATTGAAAAATTCAATTTTTCTGAGAATTTTATTCCTAAACCGGGAAAAAATGAAAAAAGTTTTTTTAATAAAGTAAAATCGTTTTTTAAAGATTGATAATTTTCCTACTTGTATTGGACTATTTCGTGTTTATTAAGCCCAACTCATTAAAATAGTATTTTATCTTTGGAAAATCATTTTTTAACCCCATTTTTTTCTTGTTTTCTTTTTTCATAATAATCAATAGAATAAACTAATATTTCCAAAAGCTCTGGAGAATAAATCTCTTCTTGTGATTTGATTTCTATATAACGACTAATTTTTCCTGAGCCTTTAAGCATTCCTTTTGGGTCAGGGAGTTGCGCCCCATTATTGAATCCTATTTTTACACCTTTTTTGGAAGGAATAATTACACATAGTAATTCAGAGTATTTATTTCCATATCCATAAGAAATCATTTTGGCAGATAGATCAAGAGTTTCAATAATTCCAGGAATAGTCTCCAATATTAATTTTCTAATTTTCATTGAATTAATGAATACATTATCACTATATCCCAATAAAAAATTATCTATATTCTGATTTGTCTCCATTATGTATGAACTAATGTTATAAAATGAGTAATCACAATTTTTCCATATAAATAATTATTCTATTTAATATGTTGAAAGAGATGATAGTTATAATCTAAGATTCAATCCTGACATTATTGTATCAGGCTTTAAATTCCAAACACAGCGCATTTCACCTGCCATGCATAATCCGCATTGGTCACACATGTTATAACTTTTTCCGACACATTCACTTAAGCGAGTTCCATCGGTTAAAATAAAATTACAAATCCAGCAAACTTTTTTAAAATTCAAGTTTTTCATTATTTTTAACCCTGATTCGGAATTCATTATTGGGAATTTTTTTCTCTTCATTTCAATAATTTTATCAATAACTTGACAACGCAAATCCCAGTCAAGAAATAACTCTTCTGTTCCCGAATATGGAGTGTGAAAATTTAAAGAGATGCTTTTAATAGCAGGATTTTGTTTTGCATAAACTATGGCTTCCTCTACATTGGAATAATTTTGAGAGTTAATTACCATGTTTACACTTAAAGCTTTGTGATTAGAATTTGCAATGTTTTTTTCTAATTTTGCAAAAGTTCCTTCCCCACGAATATTATCATGATATTTTCCGATTCCATCCATGCTTACCCATATTGAATCGGCTGCACAATTTTTAAAATCGATTTGTGCATTGGTCGTGACAGTGGTGGAAAAAAAACCGATTTCTTTTGCCAAAGCAATAAGATTGTTAATGTCTTTATCCCCGTCTCTCCATATCATAGGTTCTCCACCTTCGAAATCAATAAAACGAGACCCTAATTTATAAGAATAAAGCAAGTCATCGCGAATCTGATCTATTGACTTAACGGTTGGATTGAGATTATTGAAAATAGTGCAATGTTTGCATGAGAGATTGCATTCGTCTGAAATGAAAAGAACAGTTTGCAAAGGCTTCCTTTTACCTAAAAAACGTACTTGAAAAAACCAGTAAGGTAGATAAAAAAACATGTTTGAAAAATTTTATTCCGTTTGGTTAATACTCTTTTTTGCAAAAGTAGCTATTATTCTTTGAAAATCTTATAAGTTTACTCCAACGATGATTGCAATGCAAAAGAAAACAAGAAGATTTCTAGAAAGAAACCATCTAATCATAAACCAATCAAGTCCTGCTTCTTTGATTTTTCCCCATTTTTCCATTGGTTGCATCCAAAAACGTACATAAAACTTTTTTTCAGGATGTTTATAAAATTCAATTAATAAGTAAATCAGTGTGATGGCTTGAGGAAGTGTGATGAGGGTTAATAACAGCCAATGGGATAGTTGGCTAGTGATAACACCAATAATGATAAAAAGATATGGAATTAGAATAAAACAACTCGAAATTATCAAAATCCATTTTTTATTATTAATAATCACTGCAAGAGTTTTTTTTCCGACAGCTATATCTGCATCAAAATCCATTATATCATGGGTATAAGCAATGTTTGCGACCAATAATCCTATAGGGATAGAAATATACCAAACGGCAGGATTCATTTCTCCGCTTGAAGCATAGAAGACTCCCGACATAAGCAAAGGTCCGAATATGATGGCGATGATTAATTCTCCAAAGCCGCGATAACTAAACTTTAGAGGATTGGCAGAATATGAAATGCCTAAAATTCCGGAACTAATTGCAATAATTAAAATAGGATATCCTTGTTTTAAGAAAATAATCAGACCGAAAATAAGAGCAATCATTCCCAAAAGTGCTGATACAAAAAATAATTGCTTTAAAGTTGTATTCCCTTCTGTTATATAGGCACATTTATCAATTCGAGCACGAACTCCTCCGGCTGACATTTTATTTCTGATTTCTACACCTTTTTTTTTATAATCAAAATAGTCATCAAATAAGTTCATCGATAAATGAAGAAAAGTAACTCCAATCAGAGCAAAAATTGCATACATCCAAGAAAAAGCAGGATTTTTAACAGCCATGAAAACAGCTGTAATAGCAGGTAATAAGCTCTGAGGAAGAGCATAGTATCGTGCATTATGTAACCAGAATCTGAGCATTTAATGGGTGTTATTGGTTTTGTTTTGGTAATAATTTATAACGATATGAACGAATAGTGAAATCAATCATATTATTATTCCCGGAATTAGGCTCAAAAATGACCTTTTTTTCTTCATTAGGTAACAAATCAAAATAGTTATCCGAGTATTTCCCTTCACTTCCTGTCTTTGTTGAAATATATACCCCCTTAGCTAAAACATTGGATTTTAAATGTAAGATGTATTTATTTTTTTCTTTATAGGTTTTGAAACTGATTATAGGTTTTGAAAGAATCAGTTTTGCCGGATATTCAAAATAGTGTAATTTTCTTGCTATGAGTTTATTTTGTGTTGAAAAAAAGGAGATTATTAAAACTTTATCATTGGTTTTTCCCATATATTTTGATGGAATTTTAAAGTTTGTTATAAGAGTAGAGGCATTAGCTTTCCCAATAACAGGATTAAGGATTTCTTGATGTAAAATGTTTCCCCTGAAATCCATCAGAGTTATTTCCATTTTTCCGCTAATATCTTGTATGGAATCGGAAACAATAAATATGGAGATTTTATTATCTATGGCTTTTTCGGAAGAAATGATAATTTTGGCAAATTTATCTCGAACAGTATAATGAAGTGCTTTCAGGTTGCCGTAATAGTCAATACTACTCCAGGAAGCCACCGGCCAGCAATCGTTTAGCTGCCAGTAAAGAGATCCCATACAATAAGGCATTTGCTGTCTATGAAGTTCAATTGCTTCTCCGATTCCGTATGCTTGAACTAATTGGCTTAAATACACAAACTCTTCAAAATCATTTACTTGTCTAAAATATTGATTAATGGCTTTTGATATTATTTCTATCCCGCGATTATGTTTTTGGTGATTTTTCATTACTGAAGATTCCAGATTCATTTCTTCTGTCAAGGCAAATTTTTTGATTGTAGAAATTTCAGGATAGGATTGGAAGCCATATTCTGACATGAAACGACCTGTTTTAGCTTTCCACACTTCAAAAGGTTCCTCTCCCCACCAAACGCCCCAGTAGTGAGAATCCCCTTGTGTAATACATTCAGGATGCCCCCATCCCCATAGTGGAGAAGTAGGGATATAACTCCTTCCCGAATCAAATTTACAGACTGCATTGGGTAGGATTGTCTCAAATAATTGCTTAATATCTTTTTCAACAACAGATTGTTGTTCAGTTGAATAATTATTTTTCCACCCCCAATCTTCCCATCCATTTTGGACTTCATTGTTGCCACACCACAAAGCCAAACATGGGTGATTGCGTAATCTTTTTATTTGCTCCTCTGATTCATACACAATATTTTCTTTAAATGATTTATCTAAAGGATATAATGCACCGGCAAAAATGAAATCCTGCCAGATTAATATCCCCATTTTGTCACACAAATCATAAAAAATATCATCCTCATAAATTCCCCCTCCCCATATACGTATCATATTCATGTTAGCATCGCGGCACGAAAGGAGTAATGATTCATACTTTTTATGAGTCATTTTAGTTGGAAAACTTTCTCCCGGAATCCAGTTGGTCCCTTTTATGAAAACAGGAATTCCATTCACCTGAAATTCAAATTTGGAACCTATTGTATCTTTATCCATGATGATTATGATATCACGCAACCCAATATTCCGGGCAACTGAATCTAATGCATTTCGATTTTCGATTTCTACTCTGATATGATATAATTTTTGATTTCCCAATCCGTTTGGCCACCATCGTTCCGGATTTTTTATTTTTAGATTACATTCAATCAGATTTTTGCCTTTTGAAAGATTGATATTTTTCAATATTTTGCAAATTTTATCATCAATTAAGCAATTCATATTTGCATGACAATTTTTGGAAGCATTAACTTCAATTTTCAAGGAAATAATAGCCAAAGTGTCAGTTAATTTTTTTTGAAAAATCTGAAAATCGTCAATTTTAAAATCATTCCAAAGTCTAATATAGGCATTTTTCCAAATACCGCAACTAATAAGTTTAGGACCCCAGTCCCAGCCAGATTGATAAGGAGCTTTTCTTGACAGAGCTCTAATATCAGGAATCGGGTAAGGGATATTTTTTGATTTCGTTTGTTCCATTAAGAGTGATGGATAAAAACTAACCATTAACTCATTGCTATTTAACAATATTTCTTCAGGTAATGGAAAAATCCATTTTCTGAACATATTATCTGTTTGATTTGCCCCCCCTTGATGAATAAGTTTTTTCCCGTTCAGAAACACTTCAGCATAGGTGTCCAATCCTTCAAAAACAAGTTCTGCATTTGAAAAGTGCTTCAAATCTTTTTTATCAAAACTGATTTTATATTTCCAGGAACGATCTGAAATCCATTGTACAGAGTCCTCGTTAGTTCCCCAAAAAGGATCTTTAATGATGTTGTTTTTTATCAGGTCAGTATGAATTGATCCCGGAACTGTTGCAGGATACCAGACAGAATCATAGCAGAATTTCCATTCTGAAGTCAATGGTTTAATTGTTGTACTCTTATGAGAGAGCGAACAGGATGAAAATGAAATAATTAAAAAAATCAAGGCTGATAAAGTATAAATCTGCCGGATTAGTCTCATTTTTTGTTTTTTTGGCTACTATTGTCAATAGGTGCAAAAATATCACAATATTGATAACCTAAAGCACCCAGCCGTTTTTTATGTTCAATAATTTTTATTTTAAAATGATTCCAATCTTTTTTTTCTTTAGGAGACCAAACGATTTCCGAAAGTGCACAAAGACGTGGCAAAAGCATATATTCTACAATGTCAGAATTATATAAAAATTCTGCCCAAAGGTTGCATTGAGCCCCAATGATATATTTGTGTTCTTCAGCTTTTAGGGAGTCCGGAATTGGTTCGTAAGAATATACTTTTTCCAGCGGCACATATCCACCCATAGCTTCAGGTTCAGTTTTGGGATCAGCCTGATAAAAGTTAAAATAACAGTAATCAATGGGTGTCATGATTGCATTATTACCCTGACGGGCAGCAGTAATTGCACCGTTTTCTCCTCTCCATGACATGATAGTAGCATTTTTTGATACACCTCCATCCAGTATTTCATCCCAACCGATAATATTTTTCCCATAATCAATGACTTTTTTTTCAATTTCTCGAATCATCCAGCTTTGTAATTCTGCTTCATTTTTAAGATGCTGTTCTTTGATTCTGTTTTGGCATTTAGGACATTTTTTCCAATTATCATTGACTGCTTCATCACCTCCAATATGAATATATTTATAAGGGAAAAGCGATGCAACTTCATCAATAACATCTTTATAAAACTGAATTACCGTATCATTTCCGGCACACATTATAGCTTTTGGAGGCCAGTAGGGGCCGATTTGAACAAAATATGGATAGTCATCACAAGCAAATTCGGGATAAGAAGCTAAAATAGCAGAGCAATGCCCTGGAATTTCTATTTCAGGAACAACATCTATGTGTCTTTGAGCAGCATAAGCAACTACTTCCCGAATCTGATCTTTGGTGTAATATCCTCCGTATGAGGCTTTTTCTCCCTCTTTTGGGGGCTCTCCTTTTGTCCAAGAAACCTGGCTTCTATCAACTCTCCAAGCTCCGACTTCAGTTAATTTGGGATATTTATCAATCTGAATTCGCCAGCCGTGGTCATCAGTCAGATGCCAGTGAAATTTATTTATTTTGTAAAGAGCCAATATATCCAAATGTTTTTTAATGTATTCAACATCAAAAAAATGTCTTGACACATCTAAATGATTTCCACGCCATGCAAATCTGGGATAATCCAAAATTTCAAGACAGGAAAAGGTGATTTTTGTCGGATTATTTTTATTGATGTTGTTTGGAGCAAGTTGATATAGAGTCTGAAATCCGTAAAATAATCCGGTTGTTGTATTTGCCTCTATAATAATTTTATTTCTTTTAATTTTCAAACGATATCCTTCATCCCCCAACTTTATATCTTTTTTTGAATTAATAGAAAAATAGATGCAGTTTTTAACTTTGTGTTCAGGGGTAACAATGGTTGGGTTAAATCCAAAATACTTTTCAAAATATTCTACAATATAGGTAACCGTAGTATTATTTTTGTCAATATTACTAAAAGATATAGTAGTGTTATTATCAAAAGTAAAAAAACCATATTTCATCCTAATACTGACAGGCTCAGGAATTATAGAAACATTTTCTTTGTCAATAAGTGTGCATCCCGAATAAAGACAAGAAAGGGTTAGCACTATAAAAACAATTTTTTTCATGGATTTTGGAATAAAAAATAACTTAATCAATAAATTTATTTTGATAATAAGGGAATTCCTTTACCAGTTCACCTGAATAATAAAAGTCGAAAGCAAGTCCTCCAAAAGTATGAGGAACCCCATCTATCGTGATTTTTGCCCCACCGATTTCTGGAGTCGGTTTAGGAATGGAGAGGTTAAACCCCAAGTTGAACAAGGTTGCTAAAACACCGGCGTTGTACGAAATATCTTGTCCCCTTCGTTCCCATTGTTTTTGAAATTGATGTAACATTATGCCGGCATAGAGATAAGAGTAATAATTACTTTTGCCGTTTGTAAGTCTTTGAATTCTGGCTGCCGAATCAACCCCATTTTCATAATTCAACGCATTCTCATATTTTTTTGAAATATAGAATTCAGAAGAGGGATCCTTTAAATATTTTTCTATTCTCATAGCAGTAAATTCCTTAATTCCGGTTACCCCCATAGAGAACTTTGTCTCTGTAACTAATACTTTTACTGGACCGAGGTAGGATTTAAATACTTCGCGATTCGTATTATAAAGCCGTATTTGTTCTCCAATCAAAGTAGCAACAATAAGTCGTGGTTCAATTCCGGCATTTTTTGCAGCACTATCGATAACATCTTTTTCCTTTGATATGGCAATTTTAAGAGCAGCCCATTGTTGGGTATTCATCCATTCAATTGCATTATTCGGATTTTGTAACTTTTGAGGTTTGGAAAGTAACTCAGATCCTTGATTTAGTAATTTTTCGTATTCTTTTTTAATTTTAGGATTTGAATTAATATAGATTTCAGTAGCAGCAATCATTTGACGGATTGATTTAGGATTTTCATTTGTTTTGACCGCTTCCAAAATATTATTGGCATTGTATGGAAAAAATTTACTTATACAAATAATTTTGTAAAAGTCGATTGCTCTTTGGTTACTGTTGAAAGAATAATCTTCAACATTGCTTCCGCTAACTTTGCCCATTTCTTCAATTTCCATCAAGTAACGGTTATTTTTATCAATAGTTCCTTTGTTTTTTGTGAGTCCTAAGTTAAAGACTGCCCAGGCAGTAATGATTCCGAAACCAGCAATAGCAAATCCGTATAATGCAATACGCCAAATCCATTTCAGAAAGAAATTCTTTTTATTTATTTCATTCATTTTCTTGATTATTTCTTTTAAAATTTTAGTCGGCAAAATTACAAAAATCAATTCAGAATTTACATTAAAATTATCTTAAAAATTAAACACATTTTAGTTTGCTCAATAACACCTTTTTTTTAAATAAAAGTTTTTTTTTCTCTGTAAAAAATTTATTTTTAACTTTAAGTAATTGAATGTTAGTATAATAAATAAAAATCGATTTTATTTTTTAAAAAAGTGATTATTTCAAAAAAATGTTTATTTTTGTGCATATTTACTAACTAAATCATTTTAAAATGAACGAACAAGAAAACACCGTTAGCTTTTTTAGATTTGAAGATTTAAGAATTTATGCTAAAGCACTTGATTACATCACCTGGTTACATGGCGTTATTGCTAATTTTCCGGATTCTCAGTATGTCGTTTTAGGTGAGCCTTTCTTGAAGTCAGCTCAAGCAATTGCACTACATATTGCGGAAGGTTCTGCAAGAAACAAAGCTCAATTTGTTTATTACTTAAAAATGGCTAAAAGTTCAGTTAGAGAATGTGTTGTATATACTGAATTTGCTTCTAAACTTTCGGCAATTAATAATGATGAGAAAGAGTACTCTAGAAACCAACTTATGGAACTTACCAAAATGATTGGATCTTTGGTGGCTTCTCTTCAAAGATCAGTTCCTGTATCTAGGGAAGATGATGACATTGATGGAATGCCAGAAATGTAATAATTTTTGTTTATATTTTTTACAGATAATTTTGTGTTTAATTCTCACAAAGTTATCTGTTTTTTTTGCTCTATAAATAGCTACATTTTTCAGTTGTCCATCTTTCCTTTCAATTGTTTTTTTATCTTTGCACGCGAAAATAAAAAAACTTAAAACTTAAAAATTATGGCAATTGTAAAACCTTTCAAAGGATTACGTCCTCCTAAAGAAATTGTAAAACAGTTGGCATCCCGCCCCTATGATGTCCTTAATTCAGAAGAAGCCCGTGCTGAAGCTTCCGGTAATCCTTATTCTTTGCTAAGGATTACAAAAGCTGAAATTGATTTCCCGAAAGGGACAGATGAGCATTCTCAAATGGTTTATGATAAAGTTGTTGAAAATTTCAATTTGTTCAAAAAAAATGGCTGGATCATAAAAGAGGATGAAGAGAAATTCTATATTTACGCCCAAAAGATGGAAGGAAGGATACAATATGGAATAGTAGGGTGTGCCCATATTGATGATTATTTGAATAATGTAATCAAAAAACATGAATTAACTCGAAAAGATAAAGAGGAAGACCGTATGATTCATGTTAGAATAACAAATGCCAATGTTGAGCCTGTGTTTTTTGCATATCCTGATAATAAAAATATTAATGAGATTGTTGAAAATATAGTAAAAAATCAGGTTCCTGAATATGATTTTGTTGCAGATGAGGGTTTCGGCCATCAGTTATGGGTTATCAATGATGCCTCTGTCAACAAGAGAATTTCTGAAATTTTCAAGAATGAAATACCCTATTTATATGTTGCTGATGGGCATCATCGTACTGCAGCCGCTGCTTTAGTCGGAAGTGAAAAACGAAGAAACAATCCTCATCATACCGGTAATGAAGAATACAACTACTTTATGGCAGTTATTTTCCCGGCAAATCAGCTTAAAATTATTGACTATAATCGGGTTGTTAAAGACTTAAACGGTCTTTCCAATAATCAATTTATGGATCTTCTCTCAGAGACATTCACTGTAGAAAAAATTGGAAAAGAAATATACAAACCTTCTAAATTACATGAATTCAGTATTTATATAGATGGATTTTGGTACAAAATGACTGCAAAACAAGGCACTTACAATGATCAGGATCCGATTGGAGTTTTGGATGTGACCATACTTTCTGAGAAGGTTCTCGACAAAGTATTAGGAATAAAGGATTTAAGAACTGATAAAAGAATTGATTTTATTGGTGGAATACGCGGTCTTGGTGAATTGAGACGTAGAGTTGATAGTGGAGAAATGAAAGTGGCTTTTGCACTTTATCCGGTTTCAATGGAGCAATTAATTAATATTGCTGACTCAGGGAATATAATGCCTCCCAAAACAACTTGGTTTGAACCAAAGTTGCGTTCAGGACTGGTTATTCACGAATTAGAATAAATGGAATCATTATAAACTAAAAAGACCATGTATTTATATATGGTCTTTTTTTTGTGTTATAAGTTTAAGCAATAAATTTTTTGCTCATATTTTTTATAAGTCAATTTTGATACTTAATGAAGAGCAATTAAGGTAATGTCCCAAAAAGTGTGTATGGTAAAAGTTCATTTTGTATTTGCAAAGTTATTATTTTTTTAATCCTATTTTCATCTTCAAAATTTTTGCGGTCAATAATCCCATCTGA
>JAGVVH010000349.1 GCA_019135895.1 Bacteroidota bacterium
TTTTATGAACGACTTTCTTAATTTATTACTCGAACAATTTTCCCTTCCCTTACAGAACCCTGTTCTTATATTTGCCATTATCTTATTGATTATCCTTTTTTCCCCCGTTCTTGGAAAAATTAATATTCCCGGCATAATAGGGCTTATTATTTCGGGAATTATTATTGGCCCTTTTGGTTTTAATATTATTGAGAACAATTCAGCCATTGAGCTTTTTTCCACGATAGGGCTTCTTTATATTATGTTTCAGGCAGGATTGGACCTTAATATCAATGAGTTCAGGAGTTATAAATACAAAAGTATTACCTTTGGGTTCCTGACCTTTATGATTCCGCTGAGTATTGGCTTTCCGGTTTGTTATTACTTGCTTAATTTCAATATTGACACCAGTTTTCTCACAGCCAGCATGTTTGCCACTCATACGTTGGTGGCCTATCCGATTGTCAGCAAACTGGGAATTAACAAGAACAAGGCCGTTGCAATTACGGTAGGGGGAACTATTTTCACCGATACGGCTGTTTTGATAATTTTGGCCATCATTATCAAAAGACATTCCGGAATACTTGACCAGGTCTTTTGGCTCAGACTTGCCATTTTCCTTGTTATCTTTGCCGTTATTATGTTTGCTGTTGTCCCGGCTCTCGCTAAATGGTTTTTTCGCAAGTGGGAAAGTGAAAAACAGTCGCATTATATCTTTGTATTGGCAGTACTTTTTCTTTCCGCTTTTCTTGCTGAAATAATAGGATTGGAACCCATAATCGGGGCATTTGTTGCCGGATTGGTTCTCAACCCGCTGATCCCCCATTCTTCAACCCTGATGAACAGAATTGAGTTCATTGGAAATGCCCTTTTTATTCCCTTTTTTCTGATTTCTGTGGGAATGATTGTTGATCTCAGGGTTTTCCTGCAAGGACCTACAGCTCTTATTATTGCCTTAGTTTTGACGGCAGTGGCTCTTTTGGGGAAATGGCTGGCAGCATTTTTCTCACAACTTCTTTTCAGATTTACTTCCGGTCAACGGCAATTGATGTTCGGACTGAGTAGTTCGCATGCTGCTGCAACCTTAGCCATCATCATGGCCGGTTACAGGGTTGGCATCATAGACCTCAACATACTCAACGGGGTAATTGTCCTGATATTGATAACCTGTATCATTGCCTCTTTTGCTACGGAGAGGGCTGCTAAGAAAATTGCTATTAACGAAGCAGAAAATTTAAAAAACTTTGATGACTTTTTATTGCTCAACAACGAGCAAATTCTCTTGCCGATTTACGATTTTCCGCGATTGAGTAAATTACTGGACTTTTCGATATTGATAAAGGACAGAAAAACATCAAATCCCATTTCCCTGTTATCGGTAGTTCCCAATAATGAAGATTCAGAACAGAACATTCTCAAATCCAAGAAAATGCTGGATGATTTTATCCAACTTGCTTCTGCCGGAGAGGTAAATGTCAAAGGAATGACTACCATTGATCATAATTTGATAGGGGGCGTTGCAAGGATATCACGGGAAATTATTGCCGATATCGTGGTACTCTCCTGGCCCGAAACGAGCAACATTATTGACAAGTCTGCCAGCTATAAAATACGGAAATTTGCTGATTCTATAGAAAAATGTCTCTTTATTTGTGATTTGCACAAAGTGATTTCGCAGAGCCAAAGGATTGTTTTGATTACGCCACCTTTTGCAGAACGGGAAGCTTTCTTTGCCAAGTGGCTGGTTAAAGTAGCGAAGTTGTCCCAGGAATTAACTGCCCCTATTTTGCACATTGGCAGTCAAGATAGTTTTAATTCTATCAGTAATAAATTAAATACTTTAAGGTTTTCTCATAAAATTCAGCATAAAGAGTTTGATGAGATCAGATTTTGAAACAATTCCGGAAAAGTTGGAAAAGCATTTCAGGTTGAACAACAAAGTGCTTATTTTTCCACAGCAGGACAAAACGCACACGGTTGAGGTTTACGAAGACATCTCCCCTGAAACCATCAACAAAGGAATCCGCACCATCGGAAAAATCGGGAAAGGTATTAAAGAGGTATTTACCAAGAAATAATTTTATAGAAAATCTTTTCCGGTGATTACAAAAGTATAGATCCATTATACTTAATCTCTTACTATTTTACTATTGATTTGGCACCCGACGGCTCAACAGATAATGCTAAATAGTAAGTTTTAGGGTTACATGTTAATTTCCCGGCAAGTTCGCAGAACATTGCCGAGGACAAAATTCCTCGTCCGCGCGCGGAAGGGGTGGACTTCGGCGACAGACATAGATTGCAAAATTGGCATTAACGATGTGTCGTCGAAGGACGGGGTAGGTGATGTGTAAATTTGAAAATTTGGAAACGTGAAAATGTGGAGATATTATGAAAAAGGATTTAAGCCTTATGAAAGTAACTATGATAATATTCAGCTGTCTTTATTTAAAGAATCCCTTTGGATATTGGCACAAGAGCAATAATAAATAAATGTTCTTACTTATTAAATATTTCTATTGCTTTCCATCCCCATTCATTTTTCTTTTTGTTAAGCGATAAAATAGCCTTTCCTTTAATCAAATCATTTTTATTTAATTCATGCTTTACAATTAAACTCGGCTCAATAAAAACATCTTCTACAAAACCAAAGCTTGCAGGTTCTCGCATTTTTAAATTACCTTGAAAGTCTTTGATTGCATTACAAACTGCATCATTTGAAGAATTCTTAATTGAAAGTACTTTGTAAAAGCCGTCTTGTTTTTCACCATTAAACCTAACGTTAATTAAATCACCAATTTTAGGTTTTTCAATCATGCCGGAATAACCGAAAAAACCATGCTTTGACTTATCCTTTACGAAATTAACAATTGATTTATTCTCATTAACAAATTCAATTACAACGGTTTCTTCGGGAATATCTGTAAACAGAATTTCCTCTGCACTTTTTAAATATTGTTTATAGAGTAAAAAATTATCCTTTTGTGAAGCATTGCTTTTATACCAACTTTGTTCAGTCCATTCTGATATTTGCTTTGGAATTTTCCAATCATTGTTATTTCGAGCTAAAAGTATCTTTTCAATTTCTGTTTTTGCTTCTTGAAATTTGTTTTGTTTAATTAAAATCTCTGTAAGTTTTTGACGAGTATTAATCAGATATTCATTTGGTGTTTTTAAACTCAATGCTTTGCATAAACAAGCCATTTTTCTTACATCCTCAGGTTGAAATGTGTCTGCAAGCAACTCCCATACCCAAAAGTCGTTTCTTTTCTTTTTTGCAAAAGGGATAAAATTAGTTAAGACGTCCTTCTCATCACCTAAAGCTAAAAGTAGTTTTGCTTTAAAATAGGGTGGGTATTGATATTCCGGATGGTTTTCAATGATAACCTCAAGTTTAGGAAGAAATTCTTTGATTTTTGCTTTATCAATTGCTTTCGGTAAAATGAAGCCTTCGACTTCCTTTGATTCACCTTCAAGTAGTTTTTTGGAGTAAGCTATGTATGCCTGTTCAACAATAGACATAATTTGCTTTTCCTTGAATTCTTCTGAGAGATAATCTTGTGAACTAAAATTGTCAAAATCCCACCAATCGGCAAATTGAAGATAATTAGTCCAATTTTTATAGCATTTATGGAACGCTTTATATAAAAATGAATAAGATTCCGAAGGTTTTGTAAAATGAAAGTCTTTAATGTGTTCAAAAAGTATGTTTATTTTATAATAATCAGTATGTTCATCATGTGCAAAACTGAAAATCAATTTACCTATTTGATAAGCACAGGTATCAAAGACCATTTTTTCATCAACAGGCAATTCTAGTGCTTTTATCTTATTTATAAAGTCCACAAATTTCTCAAAGTACTCTTTCGTAGCGTACTCTTTTAGATAATCATGATACACCCATGCAATTGAACGTTTATTCCAAATATTTGCAGGCTCTTTTTCCAAATCTTGATTTGCCATTGTTAGGGCTTCTTCAAGTTTGCCTGACTTCCTTAGTTCTCTTACTTCTTTAAATGGCATAACTTTCAATTTTTGATATTATCATTTTTAGTTTTTCATCTTCTTGAATACTATATTTTTTAGGTATTGCTGATGTAAACTGATTTTGTCCATTATAATAGAATTGAATAAAAGAGCAAATGGAATCTGTAATAAAATAGTAACTCACATCATAATTCCCAGTTTTGACAATATTTGTTATTATGACTTCGCTTTCTTCACAAGCTTGTTGGACTATAGAATTTAACTCTTTTAAAAATGGCTCTTCAGGTTGCCAGTCTATTAAATATTGTTTCTTTAAAGGTTCATTAAAAATGGTTTCCAAGTATGTAATTGCATTAGGCTCAATTTCATTTAAGTTTATCACCTTAAATGGCTGTGTAAAATAACCTGACCTATTATGATACCCATCTAATTGAGCAATTTTATTATCTCCAATTTCTATATAATATCTTTCCAAAAATCCATTTTTTGGTGAAAAGACATCCTTAATTTTAAACCCTGTGTTTTCCAGTTTTTCTAAAACTTCCCAGTACTTCAAATTTTTGCACGTATGAGCATCACTATGATGAAAAGGGGAAGTTGCTATTCCTAAAAAAGAAATAGCATTTGTTGGAAAGTTTCCAATTTGACCTATTGTTTTAAAACTGAGTTTTTGAAACCTTCCAAAATTTGGAGCATTGATACAATTGACAGCTTGCCTAGCTCTTGTAGTCGCGGTATAACACCATTTGAGTGGTTCAGTTTTAAGACTTACTCTTCCACTATAATCAATAAATACTTTATCCCATTCTCCACCTTGTGCTTTATGACATGTAATACTATAACCAAATTTAATTCTGAGGGCATTAAAATAAGGATCAAATCTTAGTGCAGTTTTAAATTCTTCGCTTCCAATTTTATATTCAAGTAAGCCTGATTCTTTTCTTGATTTTTGCTGAGAGTTAAATCGTATTACAAAATTGATATATAATGCCTTCATTTCATCAATGGTCAAATCCCTGTTAACTGAGTTTAGTAAATCGTAATGCACAAGACATGAAATTTCTTCAGGAAAATGAGGTAATCTTATTTTAATTTTTCTAAAATTAAGTGTTATTGTTTTCTTTTCTTTCCTTCCTCCAGCATCAACCATTACAGGCGCAGATTGAGTCAAAGGAATTTGGTCAACTTCTACAACTTGGGCTAAATCACCGTTAAATAATTCTGTATTATAAGAGTGATAGTTATTATTGTTAATAAGAACAATGTCTCCAGAAACCAAATTATTCTGCTCTGGAAAAAGTATTCCCCTAACTGCGACATTATTGTGATAGCATTGTCCATTAGAAAAAACAATAATAACACCATCACCCACTTTAGGGATTGGAAAGGAGTCTGTAAATTGCTGAATAAAATCAATAGGTTTGGATTGTACAAAACAATTAGAATCAAAATCAAATTTTAAATCGTATCGTTTATCAGAAAAAATAAGGTTTCTTATTTTCTCAGCGTTCTTTAAAATCAAATTTCTTTCTTGTCGAACTACCTTCACTAATTCCGCAGTTTGAACTGATAAATTAAGTTTTGTTTTAAAATAATTGGGATCAAGCGCCAGTGACTGATTATCTCCAACAGGAGGTAACTGTGCCGGATCACCAACAAAAATTATTTTATTTTGACTTATATTTAGCCGTGCATATGTTAAAAGATCGTTTAACAGAAAACCGGTGCCGAAAGTAAACAACTCGTGTTTTGACTCTTTACTGGTGAATATTCCGGAGCAAACTGACCAACCATTCCGGAGCAAACTGACCAACCATTCCGAAGCAAACTGACCAACTATTCCGGAGCAAACTGACCAACTATTCCGGAGCAAACTGACCAACCATTCCGGAGCAAACTGACCAACTATTCCGAAGCAAACTGACCAACTAATTTCAGAGCAAACTGAGCAGCTATATTAGCGTGTAGAAATCGAAAAAATGATATTTTATTCAGGTAATTTAAACAATAAAATATCATGGCTAATAAACCGATTTCTATGACAACATTAAAAGTTATAATTCAAGGATTAGCAAAAGGAGATTCAAGAAATTTTCTTTCGCAGTGTTACCACGTAAGTCGTAATACGATACGGGAGTATGAACGTAAAATTCAATCATTGCAAATGAGTTATGAAGAGATACTAAAGCTTCCTGATAAAAAGATATACGATTTACTACAACATCATGAAGGCCTGACGATTCAAGAGAGTGAGCGTTATACACGTCTTGAAAGTATGATGCCCTATTTGAAAGAAGAACTTTCCAAATGTGGAGTAACCCGTTATTTGCTTTGGGAGGAGTATCTGAAAAAAGAAGAAGAAGGATATAGCTATTCACAGTTTTGCGAATATTTAAAACAATATATCGGAAGGTATGATATAAGTATGAAGTTAACACATTTGTATGGAGATTGTATGGAAGTTGACTTCACAGGAAAGAAGATGCAATATATTGATTTTAAAACTGGGAAAACGGCAGAAGTTCCAGTATTGATCTGTATTTTACCTGCAAGTGGTTATCCTTATATCGAAGCCCTCCCCAATGCGGGACAAGAACAGGTTTATGCTTCATTAAGTCGTAGTTTACATTATTTTGGAGGGGTTCCCAAAAACATCCTTAGTGACAACATGAAACAATACGTAGAAAAAGCTTCTCGCTATGAGCCCAAATTCAATGAATTGGCCCAAGAATGGGCCACCCATTACGGAACGAATTTAATGGCAACCAGGGTTCGCAAGCCCAAAGATAAAGCCAGTGTTGAAAATATGGTTCATCAGGTTTATGTACACGTATTTGCACCTTTGCGTAATATGGTTTTTACAAGTCTGTATGAACTTAATGAAGCACTTTTGAAACAGTTGGAAATATTTTCGCGCCAATCCTTTCAACGCAGAGAAGGAAATCGTTATGAAGAATATCTGAAAGAAAAACATTTTTTACAGCCTCTTCGGGAAGATGATTTTATGTACAAACATAAGGTAGAAGTGAAAGTTCAGAAAAATTATCATATTCTTTTGGGGGAAGATGTTCATTTTTATAGTGTTCCCTATCAATATGTAGGAAAACAGGTAAACGTAATCTATGACACAAAGGAGGTCGCCATTTATCAGAATATAAATCAAATAGCCGTTCATCAACGGGATAATCATCGTAATGGCTATTCCACCTACAAAGAGCACATGCCGCAAGGACATCAAAAATATTACGAGCAAAAAGGATGGGATGCCGAGTACTTTGTGCGCGTCATGTCCAATGTAGGAGAATCAGCCCTTAAAGTAACTTCCCAAATATTGGAGATGAGAAATTTTCCGGAACAAAGTTATCGGGCTTGCTGTGGACTGATCTCTCTTGCCAAACATTATGGGAACGATCGTTTTAACAATGCCTGTAAACGAGCTTTAACAGGGTCTCGAATCACGTATGCGACTATAGAAAATATTTTAAAAAAGAATCTTGATTTACAAGAAAATTTGGATTTTCCCTCACATTCTATTTCCAAACATCAAAATATCAGAGGCAATATCTTTTATTTATAATACAGTATTAATCAATTAAAATAAAACAAAAAGATGAATCAACAAGTTACTTTAGATAAGCTCAAAGAGCTTAAATTGGAAGGAATGGCAAAAGCTTACGAAACGATTTTGTCAACACCGGTTCAACAACAATCCAATTATCAAATTATCGTCAATCGTTTAATTGAAGCGGAACAACTTTATCGACAACAGAAACGGACGGAAATGTATTTAAAATTAAGCAAATTACGTTACAACGCTGTCATAGAACAGGTGGAATGTTCTTCCGCCCGCAACCTTAGCAACGATCAACTCTCAACGCTAACGGATTGCACTTTCATTGACCGGGCTGAAAATGTCCTCATTACCGGTGCTACCGGTTGCGGAAAAAGTTACCTGGCTTGTGCATTAGGCAGACAAGCCTGTTCTCTTGGTTATCGGGTTTACTATTTCGGAATGAGTCGTTTAATGGAAAAAATAACCCTTTCCAAAATTGACGGTACTTATATGAGACTTATCAATAGCATTGGAAAAACAGACCTCTTTATTATGGATGATTTTGGATTACATCCTTTGGATACGATTACTCGTTTAGCTCTCTTACAAATATTGGAAGATCGTTATGGACTTAAATCCACCATTATCGTGTCCCAGTTGCCCCCACAAAACTGGTATGATTACATCGGCGAACCTACCCTTGCCGATGCTATCTTGGACAGACTCTTTTCCAATGCTCATCGCTTCGACTTAAAAGGGGAATCTTTAAGAAAAAAATCTATCGAAATTTAATTTAAAAATCTATCAAAATTTACCTTAATTTTGCCTCGATTTTTACACGCTCTTTGACACCGTCATCGCTCAGTTTTTTTCACCGAGAGCCTCCCATTTTTTTCACCGGGAACTTACTTTTTTTTTCACCGATGGAGGGGTTGGTCAGTTTGCTTCGGAATACTTGGTCAGTTTGGTCGGAATATTCAATAGGAAAATAGTAATGGAATGATTGTTCTTCAACATTTACATTATCAGCCCCTAAGCTTTCTAATTTCTCAAAATTGTATATACCCCTGTGTATCGTAGTAGCCTCTTTTTTTGTTAATTCTCTTAAAACTTTTGTTGCCCTTCCGGTTGGAGCCATTAACTGGTATTTTTGTTCAATTGCTTGTAAGTAATCAACAATTCCTTTTAAGAGAGTAGTTTTACCACTTCCGGCATACCCTTGCAGAATGAAAACATTTTCATCACTGGTCAAGAAATCCTGAATCTTAACCAAAGCATTTTTTTGGTCGTTAGTCAGGGTGATATGTTGGAAATGGTTAAATATGTTCATAATTTAAATGTTTGATGCAAAGTTGGATTGTATGTGTGTGGTGTTTGTACATTTTATTTAAATGAGTCAATATAGTCCAAAACAGCAGTAAAATATTCCTCTAATGTTATATTAAACTTTGCAAAATTATTCTCGTAAAGATATTCAAGAGATTCTTCTTTAAATCGCTTCTTTGGATGGATTGCAATATTGTTTCTGTAATTAGTAAGATTATTAATTTTTTCAAATAAAGATTTATTTAAATCTCCATTCAATTTATAGTATATCGCATAGCATTTTTCTTTAGTAGACAAAAAAGTTCCTTTAGAAATATCTTGATCTAATAAATAATTATTATTTTTATTAATTATTCTTGGTACTTGGGTGTTATCCAAGTCAAAATGATATTGCGTTGTTTTGTCTCTTTTGTCACCACTTTCAATAATAAAATACTCATTCATCATTTCAACAATCCGAAATAGAAGTAAAATTGACATTGTAAAACGTTCTTCAATATTTTCATTTTCAATCGTATTAAATGCATTTTTAAAAAAATCCATGACTTGTGATTTTAGAATTAAATGCCATAGATTATCATGAAAAGTATCGTTTATATTTTTCCTTTCTGGTAATTTATAATTATCCCAATTTTGTAAAGTTGTATTAATAGATGCATATATATTTTTAAGAAATCTGGCTCTTTTGATACACTTTGAAATACTAAATTGTAGAATAGATATTATATTATGAACATCTGATTCTCCATTTTTTAAGATATAACCATTTGCTCCTATTTTCATTACTGACTCAAAACTTAAAACTTTATTTGAAGCAGTTGTAATTATTACTTGAATACCTTTATTGATTTTTTTTACTTCATCTAGAATTTTGATTCCTGATAATTCATTAATATCAACATTATTGTCAAAATCTGAATCGCAAAGTCTTAAATCAAGTAATATAACATCTGGTTTATATTCTTTTATGAAGATTATTGCTTCTTGAATAATAGTTGATTTAGAGTTCAGTTTGAAGTCAACATTTAGAAATTCAAATTTAATAGATGGGCTTGTTTTAAAGAAAGTTCTGTAAAAATGCTCCCATCCTTTTTGAGCTTCATCATCAATTAGTAAAACTCTTGCATTTCCTTCAATCAAGTACGGATAACCTTTCGTAGGTGGTTCCAACGGGAACTGTCCCCTCTTAAGTTTAAAGTACAAACCAGTTTTAATATTCAAACTTACTTCAGGTATTTCTTCATCGCATTTTAGAAATTCTGACCAACGTAATAAAGTAAGCTCATTATCTATACTATGATGAGAAAGGTAGTTTGAAGGTGGTTCTATATTTATTTTAGTAAGAAACTTTTTGTATTCATCCTCAGTTAAAATTGAATCTGTTCCTTTAGGCTTCCAACTATTTATAATCCAATTGAAAATTTCTAAGAAAGAATTATATTCAAACTTCTGAGTTGAAAAAATTCCTGTAGTGAATAGAAAAGCAGGAAACTCTGTAAGCTTAGCAATCTGTTCTTTCGTTTCATGTCCAATAAAAACTATTGGTACTTTAGTATGGTTAAATTCTGGGGTTAACCTAATATGAAGGGCTAATCTAATTCCAGATAGTTCTAAGTAGTTTTGATTTGATAGAGAGTATGGTATAAAAATGACATCAAATTGGTTGTCAGTTAAAAACTCTTCTAATACCTCATGTGCAACCCTGTCAAAAGAAAACCCATATTCTAACATTTTGGCTAGACCAATATTAAACTTCATTGAACTTTCAAAACCTTCTACAAATTTTGTTGGTAAATTATCATTATGTATCAGTAGTGCATTCATATAGCTGCAATTAATTTGTCGATTTGAGAATTAACGTCATCAGGAGAAATTCCTGTGATTTTTTCAATTCCTTTTGTTTCTTCTTCAAGCATTATTTTAACATAATAATCATCCTCCTTATTTTCTTTAGTTTTAAGAAGACGATATCTCATTAGAAGTTCTAATTTCCATTTTGCTTCATAAACCAACTCTAAAAGTGATGTTGTTTTTTCTTTCGAATACTTTTCAAGAAAACTTGCAAGGTTATTATTATAGAATTCCTTTGAATTCATTGATAAACTTTGATGTTTATCTTTAGCATATATATGTTGGCTTAAACCGCCACTAAATAAAATTAAATCAATATTATTTGTGTTGCAAAGCGTTTCAAGAGCCTTTAGGCCAATTTGATTTAAGGAAGACTTATGTATCATAATAAGCGAATATTTGATTAAGGATAAAGTATTGTTGGAGTTTATATCTTCAATCAAAGCTCTGCAATTTGCTTCTTTAGGCACAGTTAGAAAGGGTTTTGCCTCAAGCAAATGAATTAAATTATTATTTAAAAATTGAGCTTGTCTTCCGGGTCTATCTTCAATTAGTAATATTTTGTTCATAACATTGGGAATGTAAGGTTAAACGTAAAGCCTTTAGTTGCTTCATCAATCTTCACAATTTTGGGTTTCCAATTATTTTGTTCAACTCCATCATATAAATAATCAATTCGAGCATATACAAGATTGTTATTTTCTTCTTTAAATCTTGAAGTAATTGAGAAATCACAAAGACTTTGGAGGGTTTCTCTAAGAATAAAAAGATCCCCTGAATTTTCTTCTAGTAATAACTTAGGATGATTCACCTCTTTGTCTGAAAAAGAATTAAGATGAATTATTTGAAAGTTATATTCCTTAGAATCTTCTTTATAAGTACATGAAATTTGAACCCTTCTACTTTCAGATCTAGATTTAATCATCCATAATATGCGAGTAACTGCTTTAATAACATATTCTGTGTTTGTGTAAAAACTGCAACCTTTGAGCTGCTCTAGAGTAGTCTCGTTTATTTCATATTCATTTAATTCCTTTTTTATTGCACTTTTGACAGCAATAAAAAGATCATTATCGCGGAATTCTATTTCTTTCTTGAATAAATTAACAATGTCTTCAAACGAAACAACTGTTTTTCCATTAATTGCTTTGCTTGGTCTTAACTCTGAAGGTAATTTCATAGAGAATGGGAGTTCAGCCTCATTTCCTTTGTAGTCGAAATGCTCAGCACACCAATTCTTAAGTAAATCAGGATATTGCCATCCTATTTTTATATTATGTTGTCCCCAACCGAATGGTGGTTTACCTTGCTTTTGAATTTTGGTTAATTCCTTTTGAAAGAGAAATGGAAATAGTTTTTTCCAATATAAATTTGAACTATAATTTTGCATTTCATTAAATCTATACTTAACAAATTCATTTTGTAGTTTCTCGATAAATTGGCAATAAGAATTAAAAGAATCTTGTCCATCCCATAGATGGTTGCTATATTTTATAGCATATCCATTTCTAAATAGATTCAGCCACTCAACAACTTTTTTTGGATTATGTATCTGGTTACTTTTAGTATTTTTGATTTTCAAATTTTCAAAAACTTCTGAATAAGGGACATAAGTTCCTTCGGGTATAAACTTTTCCATTAATAATTTAACAGGTTCTGAAGTGTTTTTTTGTCGAATAATAAGTTCTAATTGGCTTTCTTTTAATAAACATTTCACCTCTTTTTTGTCATTAGAAAAACCTTTTTCTAAATCTATAGCCTGGCCAATTGGCGAATTAATTTCTCCATTTTCCAATTTTAATGATTTTGTGAGAATTTTATTATTAAGTTTTGATAGCTTTTCTAATCTATCCTGTAATCCCTTGTAAGTTCTGTCATCAACCCCTTTAACCATTTTCAAAAACTCAAGTTTTCCGTCCAAAACATAGATTAGATTTGGTTTTCCTTTTTTCACATGTCCTTTGTCTTCAATGTAATCTTTAATAAATATCTGCTGGGCTTTTTCGTAACCGTATTTTTCCCAGTAGTAAAGCCACATGCGTATTTGTTTTACATACCGTTTTCTTACATTAACCTTGTCATTAACTATTAAGCCTGTTACTTCTTGTCGATGAGCAGACTTTTGTAAACGTGTTTTGTCGGTATTGAATATTAATTGAGGCCCAATCTCAATTTTTCTTCCACTAATATTCAATATATTATCTTCCCCAATAATACGTTCCAATTCCTTTATGAAGTCTTCATCATTGTAAATATTTTGTGGTGAAGAAAAAGTAATATCATCGGCATATCTTGTATACTTTGCTCCATAACGTTTAGCAAGACCGGTTAAACGCCTGTCCAATTTTTTGCACAAAATATTCGTAATAGTTGGTGAAGTCGGGCTACCCTGTGGTAAAACATTTTTAATTTCTCCATTTACCTCAAAAGGATGTGTACATAAACTTGCAAGCAAAAATGCCAAAGATTCACGTTCTCTGTTTAAATTAAAGGGTTCGTAGATAAACCCCATTTTAACCCTGTTTCGGTCAAATGAATGAAAAAAATCCTTTAGGTCGAGGTTATAAACATAATTATTACCCACATGAACTTTTGCATTATCAACAATTGATTTCTTCACAACAAATCCGGTTGCTGCATTATGCGGTTCATAAACACATTGTAAAATAAAATTCAGAGAACGGAGAATAGATTTTAACCCCTTTATCGGAGCATTAATTGTGCGTTCGCCTCCCGATTTTTTCTTTATTGTAAATGTTGAATATCTTTTTTTGCAAAAATCCGGATTTGCATAGTAAGTTAGGCTCTTTAATTCAAACGGCTTACATCCTTTTCCGTAAAGAATATTCTTAGCCTCACTAAGTAGTGAAACAAGGTCTTCCTTATTCTGAATTGAAGCAAATTTTTGCTTTATTTGGTCAATATGTTGTTTTTCTATCTTCTTCATATTTTTGCATAAAAAGAACTTTGAAAATACCTGCCTGATACTCTTTGTGTATGATTAAGACTTAATTCAATATCTATTATCACTGATAATTAACTAGAACTATTAACTTATTATTTCTCTGTAGTTTAATCGGAAGGGTAATTTAGTTGAAAATAGTTGTTATTAATTTATCAGGAACATTCATCCCAATCGGAGATTGGGATAAGATGCCGATCATTGTTTCATTGGTCGCCCAATTACTCCCAGCACCCACGAGTCAATATCTTTAGGCAAGTATTTCAAAGAACTTATTTTAAAGGGAAAAATCTCCCTGATTTATTTTGCAAACATAATATTTAAATCTGCATTGTAACTGCAGGTATTTTGAATTGTTTTTGGAGCATAGAAGATAATCATCTTTTTAATTGGTAATCTTATTGTAAAGTTCTACCATTGTCTTGTATTTCATTAACAAACTTTCTTGTAAAGATTTGGGATAAAGAACAACCAAATCTTCCCCAAAAGATAATAATTCTGTTATTAATTCATTATTCAGTTTCAGTTTCATTTTATATAATTTTCCTTCTGGCAGTTTCTGAAGTATATCATCATATTTTACTAAAGTGTTTTTATTCTTTATTTCAGTTTGATAAGGGTGAATGGGTTTCGTGTTAATATAAGGACAACGGTTTTCTGATACCCAAAATAAAATTTCTTCAGCTTTTGTATTATCATACATCGTTACCCCAATACATTCTTCATAGTATTCTTGAAAATCAATACTAGTAGTCCTATATTTTGTTTTAAAATCTTCTTTGACCTTCTCAATTCTATCAAAAGCAAGATTATATAGAGATTGTGATTTTTCTTCCCAACCAACAAGATACCAACGATTATTGTATTGTTTAATTATGTAAGGATGAATAGTAAATATTGAAATATTTCCGGAGTAGGGTTTATATGTGATTTTCAACACTTTTTTTGCAGTGATAGCATTGTATAATATATTAAAATATTGAGTCCCTTTTAAATCTTTATTTTGATCATATAATACAACCAAATCATTTAGATTGTCCATTTTAAAGGACTTTTCAATATTTTCAATGATTGGTTCATATTCTTGAAGATTCAAAATTCCAATATTTTGTTTAATAAAATGTAATGCTTTTTCAAAAGCATCATATTGTTTAGAAGTTATTTTTTGATTTAAAATACTGAAATCAGGGTCTTCATAATAATAAATCTTTTCATGACCTAAAAATTCATATTTAATTGGTGCATCATATCCATTGGGATAAGCATTCATCATATATATAATATCATTATGAAACTGTCTGTATTGGATAGGTGTGTATCCCTCGTCCTCCAGCCTTTTGTTGCATTTTTTATGCAAATCATTCAGCGTGATTCTATTTCCTCTTGAAAGAAATTCATCAATAATTCTATATCGCAAATATGCATTTTTTGTTATCGGCATAAAATAATATGACTATTGTGCAAAAATAGAAAAAATTTCAATAATTGTAGCTGTTAATTAAAACAAGTTAAATTGATTCTTTTAGTTCATAGAATATCATAAATAAGCAAAATTGAATATATAATCATAGTTGTTGTATTACAACTTTAAATAATCTGAATATATGCACTTCCTTTGCACTTTTTGCATTTATTTTTGCCCCAATAATGAAAACAATTCCCTTAATAGTGAGATTACTTTAAACAATTTATGCGAAAATTAAAATAAAACATTATTTATTAATCCTTGATTATATTATGATTCCTTTAAAATTTAATCTTTTTGCCGATAATAACAGAAGCGTAGTAGAAACTTCTGATAGAAAGTTCGAAATTGTAGATAGAAAAAGTGGGGTTCATATTCCGCTTCCATACGATAATGTTTATGTTTTTTTTAAGGAAGGAAGAACTACCGTAAATTACGGAGGCTATATGGGCGATTTTACAGTAGAAGGTGGAAAATTTGGAATTATTGATTATGATGGTAAAGAGATTATTCCCTGTATTTATGATTCGGCCGATATTTATATGGACGGGTTTATGAAGGTGAAAATCGATGGACAAACCATGGTAATAGATTATAACGGAAAACCATTAGATGTGTTTTGCGAAAAGGATTCGATTGAGAATTCGGAACTCCTGTTGCGGGCGAAAATTGAAAGAATAAATCAATTTCTGAATGCAGAACCAGATAATACCGGTTATTATACCATATTGGCAAGTCTCTCTTTTGAATTGGGGACTTTATTAACTGAAAACGGAAATTTTGAAGCAGCGGAAAAATCTTTGAATAAAGCCATTAAAATTGCAGAAGAAGGATTGAAAGGAGCTCCAACAGACTTTGCGCTAAATTATATTTATGGAGCAGTATTTTATTCTTGCGTTTTTCATCACTTTACCAGAAATAGTCCTTATGAAACTGTGGTAATTCCTGCCCGTAAATGTGCGGCTGTTTTCGAACAATTACTTGCCCAATATCCGGATGACAGAGACATTAAACAAGAGCTGGCCGGTGCTTATACCAATTTGTCTTCTATTTTTATTAGTCATAGCCAACATTTAAAGGAAGGATTGACTTATGCTGAGAAAGCACTTGACATTCGGAAGATAATTTCCAGTAATTCTTTGGCACATTCCAGCTCTTTTGAATATGCAACTCTTTACCAAAATATGGGAGAAGCATATAAACAAATGAAAAACATGGAATTATGTGAACATTACTTAATGCTAAATCTGAAAGAATGTCAACAATGTTATAAGAATGTTCCCTTTATTTTGTTCAATCTTAATTCTTTAATCAGTGCCTATTCAGCTATTGGAGACATGTATCTGGAAGAAGAAGAACTACAACAGGCACTCGATTATTTTAATAAAGCGACTGAATATGCGTTTCTGCTCATTGAGAAAGAAAATAATAACTATAATTACATGAAAATATATGCCGAATGTTTTTATAATCTTTTTACAGTATATAGAAAATTAAACCGCGAAGAAGAGGCTTTAAATTATTCAGAAAGAGCTTTGGCTGAATATTCGAAAATTCATATCGAACAAGAGATGGAAGTTTTATGGAAACAAACTGAAGAAATGAGAAATTTTATTGCCGAGTATAGTTCAGAAGTAATTTAAGAAATACAGTTATTTATAAATAAAAATCAATATCATTATGTTTAAAAATTTATTTTCATTTAAAGGCAGAATAGGATGTAAAGAATACGGGATTAGTGTCGTTATCTTTGTTTTAGTGGGAACTATCTTGAGAATGCTTATTATCAAGGTTATGGATCCACAAACTATTTCAGAAATCCAAAATGCAAAGATCATGTCATGGCTTTTGGTTAATATTCCTTTATTATGGTTTATTTGGGCTCAAGGAGCAAAACGATGTCATGATTACGGAGAAAGCGGCTGGTTGCAATTAATTCCTCTATATCCTATCTATATGCTTTTTAAAAAGGGCGATAAAGAAGCCAACCAATATGGAGAGGTTGATAAAATTCCATCAAAAATGGAAGATAATTCATGAGCTGGATTGAAGTTCTTGGTTGTCACCTTATTCCGGTGTTGAAATTTCTAAATCAAATGCATCGTCAGCCGGTGTAAGAAAAAGAATGCATAATTCTCTCAAAAATTACCCCTTTTCGTTGCAACGCTTTGTTCCGGAAAATGGAAAATTTCAGCGGGATTTTTGGGGTGTTTTCTCCCGTAAATCTTTCCCAAACTTCTTGGCAAGTTCACAGAACATTGCCGAGGACAAAATTCCTCGTCCTCGCCGAGGAAGAGGTGGCAGCCGGCGACATAATTTATTGCAAATTAGCCATACATGATGTGTCGCCGGATGACGGAGCAGGTGATCTCAATATAATTCCTTATTAATAATCACCTTCAAAATAATCCAAAAAATCATCTTTTTCCCCACTTCCAAAAACAAAGCTTTCCTCGAACAAAAATGAAGCTTCATTCTGAGCAAAATGAAGCTTCATTCTGAGCTGGAAAATTTCAGGGGAATTTGTGGAGGGCACTTCAAATACCAAAGAAGAAGAAAAAATTTTTTACATAACCAGCAGGTTACATCCCCGAACCTCAGCACTGTCGAGTCTGCCCAGGAGTTCCATCCCGGAATCTTTTTTGCGGCCCAAGTCATCAGTAGCAATAAAGGCACAAGAGAAAACATTTGCCAAGTCAATCACGTTTATGACTCCTGTAGTCAAATCAGGAGAAGTAAAAAGAGGATCTTTTTCATCGCGCAGCAACAGTTTCATCCAAGGGGGTGTTTTAAAAACATTATCTCCGCAACTATAGGCTTGTGAAAGCAACTCACACATTCCATATTCGGAATGAATAGCCGGTACACCAAAAGATGTTTTCAGAATAGCATGCAATTCTTCTTTCACAAGTTCTTTGCGGAGACCTTTCATTCCGCCGGTTTCAAAAACGAGCAGTTCGGGAAAATTGAATTTGTATTTTTCTGCAAAATCAAGCAACGCGAAAGAAACCCCGAAGAGAATTACCTTTTTGTTTTGAAATTGTAACTTTAAAAGGGTCTTATATAAATTCTCATATTCATTTAAAAAGAATCCACTG
>JAGVVH010000298.1 GCA_019135895.1 Bacteroidota bacterium
ACTAAATTGTTTTGAAATGGAATTGATCGACAATATCAACTGCAAACTCGGGGATGAGTTAACCAAAACGATTGAGAAGGCTAGCAAGCTTTCTGTTGCGTCGGCCAGTTTCTCAATCTTCGCTTATGAAGAACTGAAGAAACAACTACAGGATATTGATGAGTTGCGCTTTATCTTCACTTCACCCACTTTTCTGAAGGAGAAAACACCCAAGGAGAAACGGGAGTTTTATATTCCGCAGCTGAACCGGGAGCGGAGCCTCTATGGTACTGAGTTTGAGGTGCGACTAAGAAATGAGCTGTCGCAAAAGGCAATTGCACGGGAGTGTGCCGAATGGATCCGTCAGCGGGTACGTTTCAAGACCAACACTACCCACGACCAGATGGGCGGGTTTATCCATCTCCGTCAGGAGGAAGAGGTGGCTTATGCCCCGGTGAACGGTTTTACCACGGTGGATCTGGGAAAAGAGAAGGGTAATCAGATGTTCAGCCTCATCAACCGCATTGCTGCTCCTTTGAGTGCACAGTACCTTGAAGTATTCAACGAGCTGTGGGAGGATGAAGAACGAATGCAGGAGGTGACCGATCAGGTAGTGGAACACATTTCAAATGTTTATCGGGAGAATGCCCCTGAGTATATCTATTTCATCACCCTCTACAATATCTTTAATGAGTTTCTGGAAGATCTTTCGGAGGATGTGTTGCCCAACGAGGCCACCGGATTCAAATCGAGTGAGATATGGAACAAGCTCTACAACTTCCAGCAGGATGCCGCCCTGGCCATCATCAATAAGCTGGAGAAGTTCAATGGCTGTATTCTGGCAGACAGTGTGGGGCTAGGCAAAACATTCACTGCTTTGGCGGTGATCAAGTACTACGAGAACCGGAACAAGTCGGTGCTGGTACTTTGTCCCAAGAAACTGGGTGATAATTGGATCACCTTCCGCAGCAACCTCACCAACAACCCCATTGCCAAGGATCGCCTGCGGTACGATGTGCTGTATCATACCGATCTGTCGCGCGATAACGGAACCTCCAACGGACTGCCGCTCGACCGGATCAACTGGGGTAATTACGACCTGGTGGTGATCGATGAGAGCCACAATTTCCGCAACGGCGGACAGATCTATGGTGATGAGGAGAAGAAGGAGAACCGTTACCTGAAGCTGCTCAACAAGGTGATCCGTACAGGCGTTCGCACCAAGGTGCTGATGCTCTCCGCCACACCGGTAAACAACCGCTTCTTCGACCTGCGCAACCAGCTGGCACTTGCCTACGAAGGTGAACCAGAAAAGATTGAGCAGCTGCTGGATACGAATCAGAGTATCGACGATATCTTCCGTCAGGCGCAGGCTGCCTATAACCGGTGGAGCAAACTGGGCGTGGAAGAGCGAACCACCAGCACGCTGCTCGATATGCTGAGCTTCGACTTCTTCGAACTACTCGACAGCGTCACCATTGCCCGCTCCCGGAAGCACATTCAGAAATACTACGATACTACTGCCGTTGGAAACTTTCCTACACGCCTGAAACCGATCTCCATTTGCCCGTCATTAACCGAGAAGAACGGAGCCATCAACTACGATGAAATATATGAGCTGCTCACCCAGCTCAACCTGAGCATCTATACCCCATCGGAATATGTTTTCCCCAGCAGGCAGGAGAAGTACGAGAAAGAGTATGGTAGAGATATGGGCAACACCTTTTTCCGTCAGTCCGACCGTGAAAAGGGCATCCAGCGGCTGATGAACATCAACCTGCTGAAACGGCTGGAAAGCTCGGTACATTCGTTCCGTCTCACCGTAACCAAGATCAAGCAGCTGATTGACGATACCCTCGACACCCTCGAGTCGAAGAATTACAACGAAACATTTCAGGTGGAAGGATTGGTCAACGAGAACGATTTGGAGATCGATGACCAGAATACCGATCTCTTCGTGGGGAGAAAGGTGAAGATCTCCCTGGCCGATATGGATACCGCTTCCTGGGCTGACGAGCTGTCGCACGACAGTAAAATCCTGCATGAACTGCTATACTTTGTCAATGACATTACTCCTGAGCACGACCATAAGTTACAGACCCTGCTCTCGGTTATCGACAATAAGTTGGAACAACCTATCAACAGGGACAACAGGAAGATTTTGATCTTTACCGCTTTCTCCGACACATCGGAATACCTCTACGAACATGTCAGCGCCCACGTAAAACAACAATACGGCCTCAACACTGCACTGGTTTCCGGCTCCGTGGAAGGCCGTTCCACCTGTCCCCGTCTGCGGAACGACATGAACACCGTGCTCACCTGCTTCTCTCCAATCTCCAAGCAGAAAGAGCTGGTGATGCCGGGAAATCATAACGTGATCGATCTCCTGTAACGTGATCGATCTCCTGATAGCCACCGACTGTATTTCCGAGGGACAAAACCTGCAGGACTGTGACTACCTGATCAACTACGACATCCACTGGAACCCGGTGCGCATCATCCAGCGTTTCGGGCGGATCGACCGCATCGGAAGCCGCAACGAGGTGATCCAGCTGGTCAACTTCTGGCCCGACCTCTCGCTCGATGATTACATCAACCTGAAAGCAAGGGTGGAAACACGCATGAAGATCTCGGTGATGACCGCCACGGGCGACGACAATCCCATCAGCGAGGAGGAGAAAGGCGATCTGGAATACCGCAAGCAGCAACTCCGGCGGCTGATGGATGAGGTGGTCGATATTGAAGAGATGAGCAGTGGGATCTCTATTATGGATCTCGGGTTGAACGAGTTCCGTCTCGACCTGCTCGATTACATGAAAACCGACCCCGACATCCACCATGCCCCATTCGGACTGCATGCCATTGTGGAAGCCGGTGACGATGCCCCCGGAGGCGTCTTTTACATCCTGAAGAACATCAGCAACGGTGTAAACATCGACAACCAGAACCGGTTGCATCCATTCTATATGGTCTTCATTTCATCCAACGAGGAGGTGATCTGCAATCACCTCTCTCCGAAGAAACTGCTGGACCTGATGCGCCACCTTTGCAAGGGTCAGTCTGAGCCAATGCTGGATCTCTGTCGCCAATTTAACCTGGAGACGCACGATGGCCGGAAGATGGATCGATATTCCCGTCTTCTGGAAGCAGCCATTGGTTCCATTGTGCAGGTGAAAACCGAAAAGATACCTACGGGCGCAGCCATCAAGGGACTCCATGATTTTGAACTGATCTGTTTTCTGGTTGTGAAACATAAATCATCCTGAATATGTTAGAGTTTCCTTCCTCCACCCGCAAGGATATCCGGCTTCCTAAAGAGAGTTTTTATACCCATGCTACGTTGACACCGACTGTCAAAAGAGCGATGGTAGATGATATTGAGCAGATCGTCTGGAGCCATACCCTCACAGCCGAAACCCTCAACGTGAATGCAAACGATAAGGTGCGGCAGATCGACGTGCTGACCGTCACCCTCAAAAAGAGGGAATGCAACGAGAAGATCTTCGAGGTGATTGAGAAAGCCATCCCCCGGCATATCCTCTTTCTCCTCAGGTTTAAAAACGAATGCCGATTACTGATTCACTACAAGGAAGCCTACGAGAACGTGAAAGGGAAATACCGGATTGTGGAAATTTACTCTACCGACTGGCAACCCGAAAAAGAGGTTTCCTTGTCCATCACGGGTCTCGACCTGGAACGCATTTACCACAACTTTGTCTATCAGATTGCCGGCAATAAATTGACAAAAGAGCCCGGCCGGGAACTTGGCAAAGCAGTAGAACAGCATCAGGAAGCGGAGAAGATCAGAAACCGAATTGCCAGGCTGGAAGACAAAATGAAAAAGGAGGTACATTTCAATCTCCAGCTCCAACTCTCAGCCGAGATAAAAGCGTTAAAGAAACAATTGTTAGATACAACCGATAAAGAGTAATTGCTACCTCGCTGAAGATTTTTTTATCAACTCTGGAAGAATTAATATAACCTGATAAACGCAATTATTATGGAATACGTTAATGAAATAATTAAATTTTCACAAACTTATCCGATCTCTATTTGGGTAAGTTTAATCGCATTTAGTGTGACTATTATATTTTTTGTTGTTCGATTAACACGAAAAAAAAATATTCACAAATCTAATGCTAAGAGAGACACTTTTAACATTACTACAATTGAGAGTAATATTCCTGAAATTAGCAATTTTACTAACTCAAATATTCAAGAAGACATAAACGATTGTGAAAGAAACAATAACTTAAATACAGTAATGGGACAAATACCATCTGTAAAAGAAAAAAATATAAATGAGGAAACACAAATTGGTGTAAATGATCAAATTGAATATGATAATGGTGTTATAACTGACACTTTACTTAATGAACCTGAAAGCAATAAGGATAATGAAAAAATTGAAGTTGAAATAAATCCTCATATTATTTCAAATGAAAAAATTGCTGAAGATGACCAGTTATTGATAATTCCCCAAAAGCGTAGAATACCATGCGAAGATGTGCTAAAAAATGACATAGATGAATTACTTCAAAAAATAAACAGGATTTTCAAAGAAAATAAGTTGTTAGGCAACTATGATTTTACTGAAGATGAGTATTCAGAGTTGTTGGATAACGTTGGACTGTTGTGTAATTCACTTCTTTCTTATGGTAACGTGTTTGCCGACAAATATCAAAAATTGATATTTACCACTCTTGTTGAAATTGCAAAACGATGGAAAGATTCTGATAGTGAAGACGACACAGAAGAAAACAGTCGTTTTTGGGATTATATATCCAAACATTTAATAAATGAGGATTCTATCAATCAAAAATTATATCATGCTTTTACTGACGTTATTTCACAGTTGGAAATAAATGATTTACTTCCTGTTGTTTCAAAAGGCAAAAAATACTATTCAACCCTGATGATGCATTCATTTGCACCGAGAAATAGTATTTTTTCATTTTATGACCTGTGTTATAATATTTTCAAAAATGATTTGGATTTTGGTTTTACTAATGATGACGAATGGCAATGTGAAAAATTTGCCTCAAAAATCGCAAATTTTTTAGGTCACGGTTATCGGGAAGACAAAAATGTTACTATTGGCTCAAGTGTATATTCGATTAAAATTGGGTTACGGTCTTTTGCACTGAATGAGAATTTATTCATTGATTTTGTTGAGTTTATAAAAGATACGCTTTTCCATATCAATAAATTATTTTATAAAGAGCCGATTAACGAATATACAAGATTAAAACGTTACATTGGAGAATGGTGGAAAAATAAAACCGAAACTGAAAAAGTTTCTGGTGATACAACGCGAAAAAGAAGAGCTCCCACTGTTTCAAAAGAAAATATTGTTGCAAAATATTTTAGAGATGAAAAAACCGTTTTTCTCTACATTCCTTCTATCAGACTGGACGATATTAACAGCATTGTGACGCTTAAGGTTTTTGTAAACGGGGAACAGATTCTTTCACAAGAAATAAGAACAAAAAGAGGCGAATTAGTTGTTGCAACAAAACAAATTGAATTGGAATTGAATGATTTGTTGAAATATTCTGACACAATAAATCTAAAAGTTGAAATCAAAGAAAATCATACGGTAATTTTTGATTCGGAAAGAAACAAAGCGACATCATTAAACAGAGAATTTATTTTATTTGAGGGAGAAAAAGAAGTTTTAAGTCAAATTAATAAGCCAACGAACTATTTTATTTATTCCAAAAACATTGATGCATTAAAAAGAATACCGGATGAATTAACAACTTATGGACCTAATTTATATAATATATATCCTAAAGCTGGCGAAAGTTTATCGGGTGAAATAAAACAAGTGTTTTTCGTAGATAAAACACAAACTGCGAGCATTGGTAAGACAGCTTGTTTGATTGGAGGAGAACAAAATGTTGAATGGTTTTTTAATGATACTTCTTGTATTGTCTATTCCAGCGGAGTTAAACTATTAATTCCAGAAGATGCCAATTTAAAAGCATTAGAATTACGAATTGATAACAAAACTCACAAATTGAATGAGCTGAACTTTGAGAGAATTGAAAGCGGAAGCTATCAATTTGGATTAAAAGTACTTGGCTTGATTCTCGAAAATCATCTTACAGAAATCAATTTATATTCCTACGAAAAAGAATTAACAATCTTAAGCGAAACAATAATTGTTTTACCGAATCTTAAAATTCAGTTTAACCATCCATTTTATTACGGCGATTTAGAGCGAAAGCTGACAGTATATAACAGTGGCGAAGCTTTAGAATTAACATGGAGTAATCAAGAAAATGAAATAAGATGTCCAATCAATGACGGTATGCTGTTGATAAAAATTGCCTATCTAAGATGGAGGATAAACGATACTGAATGGCACAATGAACCTATTAACAAAAAATTATGGTACAAAGATTTTTTAGCAAATGGAGATATATTAGAAATTGATAATCCCAAAGAAAATGACAACATTACAATATTTGGCAAGACAAATGGAAAGCCGTTTGAAATTGTCAAAAATCAAAATGGAAATTTTGAAATCGGAAGATCAATTTACGCCAATGAAGGCATAACAGATATTACTATTCATATTGGTTTAGGGAAGGATATTTTTGAAATTTTTACTGTTTCCACAAAAGAACATTTTATTGCAAATCCATTAACATACTCTGATGGTAAAGTTTTTTGGAATGTAGAAGATTCTTTTATTGGAGAAAAAACCAATGATTTCTTTCTTATCATTAAATCAGCAGATAATAATTTCCGTTCGAAAATCAATTACAAGAACAGTGAAATCAAAAGTCTGCATGACGATATATGTAAAATTCAAGTAAAAATTAAGGATAAAAATATCTTTTCAAAAGCAGAAAATTATCAACTAATCTATGAAGGGGAATTGCTTATTGGTACACCTGAAAAACTTCGATTTAAGAACAAAAAAATTACGCTTTTAAGCGCAAACTGTTTTGACAGCAAGAAGTCTGAATGGATTCCCTTTATACCAAAATACTTTATCGATAAACTAAAATTTGTTCAAGAAGATGAAAACATTTATTACACTGGACAATTGTGCCTAATAGACAAAAATGGTGAAACAAGAGTGATTAGTACTATGATAAATGAAAAAGGGGCATATGATAAAACTAATCCAGTGAGGATTGAATTGAGAGATAACAGCACACTTTGGCTGGTGGCAGGCTGGGAAGGTGGTAATGATTTTATTGGCAATTTATTCTGCGATAAAATGCGTAAAGGTATTTGCAATATTCAAAAACAGGATAATTATTTTGGTGAAATTAACCTATACAAATTTAAGGAAGAAGATGATGTTTAATCCGGCAAAGGCGGCAGACGAAATCAAGAAAGAGTATATTGGTTATATCAATACTACTTTTCATTTTCGTAATCAAAATCTGCAAAAAAAGTTACTTGAAGAGTTGGATAAAACTGTTTCCAACGGTCCATACGTTGAGTTAAAAGATTCTTTTAAATCTGGTAAATCGATTGAAGAATTGATTGATAATGGCATATTATCTCCTCTTTTCAAGGATTTAGAAAGAAATAAAAAATACCCGCCAAAACTTCCTATTTCTCGACCTTTGTATTTACACCAGGAAAAGGCCGTTGAGAAAATTGCCTCAGGAAAAAATGTAGTAGTATCAACCGGAACAGGTAGCGGAAAAACAAATTGTTTCTTGATTCCCGTAATCAACGAATTACTCCAAGAAAAGGAAAAAGGGCAACTGAATGATGGAGTCAGGGCAATTTTCATTTACCCGATGAATGCATTGGCAAACGACCAGATTAAAGGACTGCGTGAAATTCTGATGACATACCCTGACATTCGTTTTGGAGTTTATAATGGCGGTACAGAGAACAGAGAAACGGATGCTATTAAGCTTTATGAAGCAATGTATGCCAACGAAAAATATCCAGAATTAAGAAAGAGGTTGCCGAATGAGGAAGTTTCTCGTGAAAGAATGAAAGAACGCCCACCCCATATTTTGTTTACAAACTATGCCATGTTGGAGCATATGCTTTTTCGACCAGGTGATGATTCAATATTCAGTAATTCCAATTTTAAGTTTGTAGTACTAGATGAAGCACACGTCTACGCAGGGGCAACCGGTATTGAAACTGCATTTTTAATGGGAAGGTTAAAAGGTAGAATAACAGGAGAAAAGAAACCACAATTTATTTTAACGTCTGCAACATTGGGAGATGGTAGCCCGGCAAGTAATCAGCGAGTGGCGGAATTTGCCGAACGATTAACGGGCTGTAATTATAACACTGATGAGATTATAACAGCCTATCGTGATAACTCACAAAAAGCATCTGAAATTTATCAATACCCGATTCAACTATTTACTGATTTAGCAAATGAGGAAAACTTCTTTGATGATGTGTTGAAGAAATACAACCTTCAATTTCCAAATGCGAACGAAGATAAAGAAAAAAAGGCAGAAATATTATATGATATCATTTCTTCTTCTAATCTATATGCTAAAATGAGAAGCAAGGGCAGTTTGATAAAACTCAATGATTTTGCGGTACTACTTGAAATAACCAGTCAGGAAGCGGTAAAATTTATTTCTTTGTGTGCAAAAGCAAGAAAAAATGGGAAACCGCTCATTGATATCCGTTATCATTATTTTCTCAAAGCATTAGATGGTTGTTATTTAGCACTCGACTACGAAGATAGTTTGTCGCTTATAAGAAAAGACCATTTCCCTCTTTCGAATGAAAAAACAGCAAAAATGTTTGAAATTGCTGTTTGTGAAGATTGTGGAGAAATTGCTATTGTAGGGAAAAAGTACGAAAAAAGTGATAAATTTTTAGTAAGAGCAAGTACTGGAGATGAACGGAGTTTTTATCAAGTACAATACAACCAAGATTTTTATGAAGAAGAGGAAGATAATGATCAAGGTGACTTCAAAACAAAAACCAAGAAGGAAAAAGAAGATACTGTTTTTTATTTATGTAAAACCTGTGGTGCTATCATAGCAGATGACGAAGTTCACAATAGTTGGTGTACTTGTGGAAACACTCAAAAAATAAAAATTTCTAAATTACCCAAAGATGATTGTTTAAATTGTGGTGGAACTTTAAGACGCTTCAATTTGGGGTATGATGCAGCCACTGGAGTTGTTGCAACATCTTTATTCGAACAAATACCAGAATATAAATTTGACGTTGAAGAAAACGCTGAAAAACAATCAACAAATAATCCATTTTTACAAAAAACCGAAAAGAAAAAAAGTAAATCCAGAACGGGAAGTCAATTTTTGATTTTCTCTGATAGCCGTCAAGGTGCTGCAAAATTTGCATGTTTTTTAAGTGATTCATATAAAGAGTTCTTACGCCGTCGCGGAATTTGGAATGTTGTGACACAAGAAGAAAACACCTATAAGAATGGTCTTAGTATTAGCGATTTTGTCAGTTTACTTGATAATTATTTTTCAGGCTTAAAATTATTTCGCAAAAGCAATTCTGACAATGAAGAATTGTCAATCATAGAAACCCGACGTAATGCCTGGGTTGCTGTTTTAAACGAATTGTATAACTATAGACGGGATACTTCTCTGGTCTCTCTGGGTAAGATATCATTTGAATATCTCGGGAACAGCGATTTCATTGTTCAAGTCGTTGTTAACAATTACAAACTTAAAAAAGAAGACGCGAAGAATTTCCTAAATTACCTTGCATTTGAAATCGTACGTTCAGCAGCAATTATTACTGATAAAGATGAAATAGGAGGTACTGACAGACAATATTTGTATTTCACTCCTGACCCAAAAGTAATAACTAAAAACAAGGATAACTCTGTATACAATTCACAAGCTTTTATGCCCACTCCTCGCACTTTGAAAAGTGGAGAGAAAAAATATTATCGTTCTAATAAATTGTTTCTAACTAAGAAGGTTCTCAATATAGATGATGAAAATGCTGTTGATTTCTTGAATAACTATTGGGATTATTTGGTTTCTGATAATAACGAATATAAACTTCAAACAAAGGACGGTAAAGGATATTCTTTACCTGCAAGATTTTTTAAAGCCAATTTTGGGAATAATGCTATTCTTTGGAAATGTAAAAAGTGCGGAAAAGTAACTCAATTTAATATTGGAAACAATTGTATTCAAATTGGCTGTGAAGGTAATTTGGAAAGACTAAATTCAGAAGAGTTTTGCAAGGATAACTATTATGCTATGCTGTATAAGAGCGAAAAAGTATCGCCTTTATTTGTTAAGGAACATACTGCTCAACTTGCCAAAAAGGATGCATTAGACTATCAACAACAATTTATCCGAAAAGAAATTAACGCCCTCTCTTGTTCTACCACGTTTGAAATGGGAGTTGATGTTGGAGATTTGGAAACCGTTTTCTTACGTAATATTCCACCACTTGCCTCAAATTATGCTCAAAGAGTAGGTCGTGCAGGTAGAAGTATAGATGCAGCTGCATTTGCATTGACATTTGCGAGGTTAAATTCTCATGACTTTACATTTTTTGATAGTCCAAAAGAAATGATAAATGGAATGATTTATCCACCAAACTTTATTTTGGATAATGAGAAAATTTTAAAACGACATATTTATGCTGTGGCATTAAGCTTATACCTAAAAATCAATCCAGATTTGTATTTTGCAAATAATGCTAAACCATTTATTAACGAAAAAGGATATCTGGGTTTTATTGGTTGGCTTAAATCTGAACCAATTGAATTATCCGATTTATTAAGAAATTCTATTTCAATCACAAATAAACAACTGAAAAACAAATACATCAACAGTTTTGAATGGTTGGAAGATTTTATTGGAGAGCAGGGAACATTTTCAAAAATTATTAAGGAGTTTGAACAGAACGTTGAGTATTTAAAAAAGGAATACGAAAAGGCAATGCGAGCAAGAGATGAAAAAACTGCTTCTGTATTTAGTCATAAATTAGAAAGGTATCAAAAAAACGATTTGATTGATTTTCTTGTTCGAGGTAATATTCTTCCCAAATATGGATTCCCTATAGATTCAGTAGAATTAACACAAAACATTGCATCTCAAAGTTTCAAATCTTTAAACTTAAGTCGTGATTTATCAGTTGCTATTGCCGAATATGCACCTTCTTCAGAAGTAGTTGCCGATGGTGGCTTATATACAAGCCGTTACATTAGAAAACCTATTGTAAACAAAAGCGAAATGAGCGAGTTTGAAACAGCTTATCTTGCTACTTGTACTAATCCTAAATGCGGTAATATAAATTATTCTAAGATGCCAATAGGTTCAGATGGAGTATCTTGCGCAATTTGTGGTAAAGAACTAAAAAATAGAGATTTCTATAAAAGTATTGAACCAAGAGCAGGTTTTATTGCAGAAGAGGTAATTAAAGATGTTCCGCTAAGTTCACAAGAAAGAAAATATAAAACAGAAGCAATCTATATTGGTGATAAAGATGCCTATCCCATTAGTAAATATGAATATGAGTTTGAAAATATCAAGATAGAAGTTGAATCAACTGCGAATGATTCTCTGGTTGTTAAATCTACTGATTTCTTCTATGTGTGTCCAAAATGTGGATATTCAATTGCAAGCGATGAGACTAATAAATTAAAAGAATATGATTATAAAGGAATTGGATGTGGGCATATTGAAACCAATAAAGACATACATAATAATCCTTTCGGGAAAGGAAAATGTGTAAATAATTCACTCACAAGATATAGTTTGCATCATGAATTTAAGACAGATGTGGCAAAGATATCTTTTGGTTGTGACACTTCAGACTATCCAACAATGTTGTCGGTTATGTATGCTCTGCTTAATTCTTTTGCACATGAACTTAACATTGAAAGACGAGATATCAAGGCTTGTTTAACTTATAAGATTTCAAACGGAAGAACAGAGAATAAGATAATAATTTACGATGCAGTTCCGGGTGGCGCAGGACATTCAAGACGTCTTGTAACAGAAAATGGAGAAGTATTGAAAGCGGTAATAAAAAGAGCAATAAATTTATTGGATTCTTGTGTATGCTTTCCTTCTTGCTATCGTTGTTTACGTAGCTATGAAAACCAAAAAAAACATGAAATTCTTGACAGAGAAAATGCACTGAAGTTTTTAAAACAATTCGGATAGTCTTATTGGGATAACTCAAATAAGTTTGCGTACAATTTCTGCAAACAAACTTTGTAGATTACAACAAATCTTTGCATCCTGTAATCAAAGCGGTTCGAATACAAGATTTTTTGAGCATAAATACTTAAATTGAATTATATTTCGTATCATTGTAGTCAGGTTTAGGCTGACAATTTGCTTATGCAGGAAAAGAATATATCTTCACAATCAGGTAAACTCTTGAGTTATTTTCATAACCGGGGGATTCGATGTTTTAACTTCACCG
>JAGVVH010000129.1 GCA_019135895.1 Bacteroidota bacterium
AGATGAGTTATAACAGGATAATCGGCTTCTATTACCCGGGCACCATCATTACCGATGTCAAAAATGCCCGCAGGCCGGTCAGACCATGAAAGTTTTGGATATTTTTACAGCAAATATTTAAGGCACAAAACAACTCCCTATAATTTCAATAATAATACGATTGTAACCCTCATTTATTGGTATTCTGATACAATACCATGTTAATAAATTGTTTTGTGTTGTTATGTGTATGTTTTGTTAATATTTGTACCTTTGGTGTACCTTATTTGGACGAGGTACAAAAAATCAGGACAAATGACCACAAAAGTTACTTTAAGACGCAAACCAATCTCAAAGGGAAGAGTAAGTTTATACCTGGACTTTTATCCGGCAATCACAAGCCCTGATACTGGAGAGAAAACACGGCGTTTATTTCTTGGCCTGTATCTGTACGAAAAGCCAAAGGATATTCACGAGAGAACGCATAATAAGAAGTTTTCCGAGATAGCACAACAGATTAAACTCAGTAGAGAGAACCAACTGAACAAACCCGAAGTTTACACTGAGTTTGAAAAGGCGCAACTCAAAAACAAGGAACTTGGAGAAAAAGACTTTACAGATTATTTCTGTAAGATAGTTGAGGGCAAGAAAGGTAAAAGTCAACACAACTGGCAGAACGCTTACAATCATTGGCTAAAATTCGCAGGAGGATCGGTAAGATTTGCTGATCTTACCCCTGAAATGTGCGAAGGCTTCCGCAGTTATCTACTATCAGCCCGCAGCCTGAAGAGTGAGAGAGCAACACTCGGGATAAACTCAGCGTCGTTGTACTTCGTAAAGTTCAGAACAGTAATAAAGATGGCATTTACCAAAGACGGGTTTATTCAATCAAATCTGAATGATAGGGTATCTACTATCAAAATGACTGAGACGCACCGCAAGTATTTAACGCTGGAGGAACTGAACAAGCTGGCAAAAACCGAGTGCGGCAATCCCTTGCTAAAACGTGCTGCACTGTTCAGTGCGTTAACTGGCTTACGTGCTTCTGATATATTGAAACTGAAGTGGGGCGAAATTGAGTACACCGAAGAGAGAGGGTATAACATTAAGTTCATACAGCAGAAAACACGAGGGGCAGAAGTGCTGCCAATTTCAGAACAGGCAGTCAACCTACTCGGTACACCGAAGGATGCAGGAACACGGGTATTTGATGGACTGAAATACTCGCAATTCTCACACCGGCATTTATACTATTGGCTGGCTAATGCCGGAATAACAAAGGAGATCACTTTTCACTCATTCAGGCATACTTACGCCACGTTGCAACTTGCCGCCGGGACAGATATTTACACTGTGAGTAAGATGCTTGGCCACAAAAATTTACAATCTACTCAGGTTTATGCAAAGGTTGTGAATAAGCTGAAACAGGAGGCTGCAACTAAAATCATTCTGGACTTATGACAACGACGAAAATTGAACCGGACAGCCTATTACACGGACTTTTAAACTCTGATTATGACAATGGTCTGTTATATCATTATGATGAGTTGTTAAAAGCGGTAGCGGATACGATAACAAGTATGGCCCCCGATAAAAGAAGCAGTTTTATTGATATGTTAAAAAACTCTGTTCAGCGACGTATTGCGGATAATAACAGAGTTATCCGGGACCTTCAGATTAATGTTGAAAACGAGCATATCAAAGAGGGATTTGTAAGTCTGAACCGGGTTAAGTTGAATAATCTGCAATCCGTTAATGAGAAGAGCGAGTGCCTTATCAGGGACCTGGAAGGCTTACGCCGGGTTAAAGCCGGAAAGAAGAACCCCCTATCAGCTCCGGTGATTGCTTTATTCTGTAAATTATTACACGAAAGCGGGTTTAAGAAAAGGGATACTTATAATGAAACTATTACGAATTACTGTATTCGAATATGTGAGAATTACAATCTGACATATACTGATAGGGTACGGCAAAACTTTAATCCTGATGACACACCTACGCCTCGTAATATCACAAAAGTGAAAGAGCTTATTTTCCCTTTAATTGACGAAGCTACTAAAGAGGCTATAACTGAGTATTTGAATAGTAAACAGCCACCACAACAAAAATTGTACGCCTGATTGTACGTACATAAAAACGTACACGGGTATTGTTGTTCATTACTTCGCAAAAACAAGCAAAGTAATGAACGCTGTTACAATCACACAAATCACACCAACAGAACTCGAAATTCTTATTGAGAAGGCTGTAAGTAAGACACTTGCAGCACTTGAGAGAGAGCCAGCACCCGACCCCGAACGCTGGTATGATATTAAGGAACTCGCTGAATATCTACCCGACAAACCCGCCGTGCCTACAATTTACGGATATGTTCACCGGCGTGCTATCCCGTACCACAAAAACAGCAAAAAACTCTACTTTCTAAAGTCTGAGATTGATGCCTGGCTTCGTTCCGGGCGGCAGCTGACTAATACCGAGGCAGAAGCAGTAGCGGTTAATCTCTTAAAGAGGAGGTCCAGGTGAAGGAGGTTGTCATCCCTGAAAAAACCGACCTGAATCAAAACCCTACACTCGAAAAACTACGTATTGATCCCACTGCCGAAATAGGAGAACCCCCTGTTTACTGCCGGATAGGGGAAGCCCCTGCCTTGACTGCTGGCAACTTCTGTCTCCTTAACGGGAAGGCGAAGAGCGGGAAAACCTTTTTTCTGTCGGGTATCATTGCCAGCATGGTATCGGGAAACAAGCAACTCGGGAACATATCAGGCTGCCTACCCCCTGATAAAAACGTGGTGCTATTCTTCGACACTGAACAATCTGAATTTCATGCTACCCGGACCATCAAAAAGATATGCCGCATGGCAGATGACCCGGACCCGGATAATCTCATTGCCTACGGCCTTCGCCCCCTGACCCCTGCGGACCGATTAGCCGTAATCGAAGAAAAGGTTTACAACACCCCCTGCCTGGGGGCAGTTGCCATTGACGGTATCCGTGACCTGTTGACAATGGGAATCAATGACGAAGCGGAGGCAACCAGCCTTACCAGTAAGTTTCTGAAGTGGACCGCTGAACTGGATATAACACTGATACTCCTGTTGCACCAAAACAAAACAGACCTGAACGCCAGGGGGCATATAGGGACTGAGGTAATTAACAAAGCGGAGACGGTCCTAACGATTACCAAAGACGACAAATCGGGGCTGTTTGTTGTCTCGTGTGATTACAGCCGTGATATCGGTTTCGAGGAGTTTGCTTTTAATATACAGGATGGCCTCCCGGTTGCAATAGAGATGCCGGAAAAGGGACAAGCCAAGGGGCGCACCCCGCAGAGCATCAAAAATGAGGAGCATATAGCAGTACTCAATCAGATTTTCAGTAAGTCCAAAAAAATGAGCGGCACCGATTTACTCGAAGCAATCGGGTATCATTTCACAGTGGGAAAAATTCGCAGCCGTGATTTTCTATATCACTACATACTTCAGGGATGGTTAGAAAAAGAACGTGAGGGTAAGAGTGTAAATTATGAGTACAAGCGAGCAATTTTCTAAACTGACAAATAACGTTGGATACCCCCGTATATATACGGGGTATCTATCTATCAAACGTTATAAGGGGGTATCTATCAAAGCTTATCCAAGCTTATCAAACGTTCTAAAAGCATTTGATTATCAGATACATAATTTTCAAATGCGGCTATCAAACGTTAGGGCAAAAATGGGTGATTTATCTCAAAATGGTGCTATCCAAGCTTATCAAACGTTCATAAAGCGATGAAAGACAGTATTTTAAATATAAATGTTTCATGCTTCGCACACTGTAAGGCAACCACTCCTTCGGATGTAAATTTGCTTGTATGGCTGACCTCCAATAAGCACCGGGATAAGGTGGAACAAATCCGAAAACTCCGGGATGAGGGTTTACAAAAGGAGATTAAAAAAACACTGCCAGCGGTCACACCCTCGGGGCGGTTTTTATACAGGGATACGGATCATCTAATTGAACATACCGGATTCATAACATTTGATATTGATGCTGACAAAAATCCTCATATCTCTGATTTCGCAAAGGCGAGGGATCAGATATCTCACATTAAGAATGTAGCATATTGCGGTTTGTCTGTTCGTGGCCGGGGGTGCTGGGGTTTGGTTCCGATACCTAAGAGTACTCCCAAGGAGCATAAGCAGCGTTTTGATGCTCTCGCAAAGGATTTTGCAGCGTTTGGCCTGATATTAGACCCTGCATGTAGTGATGTATGCCGTCTCCGCATTTACTCATGGGACCCGGACGCATATTTCAACCACAGCGCAGAGATTTACACCAAGGCATTTAGGCATGAAGCCCCCCGTCTGCCCCGGCCCCCTGCGGGTGACACCCGTGACAAGGTTGAGGCCGTAATATCCCAAATTAAGGAGAGGCAGATTGACATGACCCAGGACTATAAAGGGGAGTGGTTTGGATTGGCTGCTGCACTTGCAAATGAATTCGGGGAGGGAGGCAGGGGGTACTTTCACACCTTATCAATGTTTCATTCAGGGTATGATGTGAGGGCTACCGATAAGATGTTCGACGGAGTGCTGAAACGTCGTTATGAGAAATGGAGTATAGGGACATTGTTTGCACTTGCAAAGAACTACGGTATTACCCTGAAACCTGAACCAGCCCCGGCGATCAGAGAAAAGACTGTAAAAACTGTTACCGCACCCGAACCGGCGCAGACCAAAGAACGGGCCCCCGACATTTGGGGAGTTGCAGAACTCGAAGCCTTTTTCAGATCAAAAGAACTCCCTCATGAACCTGTTCGCCTGGATAGCTGCACACTCATAACTGACCCCGCACTGTTTGTCAGCACTGAGATTGCTATTGTGAGGGCAAACAACGGGAACTCCCGGTTCCTTCCGTATCTCGACAGATTGCAGCAACTTAAAATACTATTGAGCTAATGAACCAGCGGACGAAAGGACACGGGTTTGAGCGGTGGTGTGCTGCCAAACTTCGGACAATATGGCCGGATGTGCAAACTTGCCGTTATGCAGGTAACCTTTGGTTAGATCATTGCGGAGTTGATCTGATCCATACTGACGGGTTTAACTTTCAGTGTAAGGCAGTTGAAAGGCTTTCACCGGGATACCATGAGATATTGAATAGTATGCCGGTGGGAAAAAACATCAATGCTATTATTCACAAGAAAAATAACAAGGGTGTCATTGTGGCCCTGCGATTGGATGACTTTTTAAAACTGATATCATGACACACGAAGAGTTTAATGAAAAAATACGAAAAGAGTTTACAAAACGGGAACTTACTCTGATCCTTTTCAATGTCTATTATAATTCGGATTGTATCGATTACTATGTGGATCATAATTGCGGAAGATATAATAAGTGCTACAAATTTCTGATGAAAAACAGGCACCTGTTAAATATAGAACATACCCCGGACGAGTGGAAAGAAATGGCCGAATATCAAATTGCGGTACGTGAAGAGTTTAACGTTTGAGCCTTTCATGTACACCAAGTGAACACCTATAAGCAATGAATGAAGAAGAAACACGCAAACTGGCTGAAACATTGGAATCAATTGCGATTGCCGAAGCTATGGAATTGTTAATCCGGCATACGGAAGAGAATGGCCCCGGTGATGAGCGACAAGTTGCGATGCTTCTTTTTTTTCGGTCACTCCTCAATAAGTACAGGCGGCGCACCCGAAACGTAAAAATCACAGCTGACCGATACGGAGAAGTAAAAGTGATTGACAACGAATTAAGAAACTTTCAAAAGAACTGACGAATATGGAACAATTAACAGCACAAAAAGTAATCGACGCTGCACTCGTTACGGCAGCGCTCGAATTTTACAAAAGACATCTCGCTCCGGATCTCAAACTAAGGGCCAAAGAGGACCTGACGAGGTTAATAATTGAATACGGCACGCATGCAAAAACTCCGCTAACATACGACGACGACGGCTGCCTGATAGTTGCCCCGGATGATGATCTGAAGGGACCGGAGCAGAAGGTAAATCTAAATGATTTGTAAACATGGCAGCACCATTGAAAAATGAGTTTTGGAAACTGCGGTCTAAGCATGGCCGGGATAAACTTTTTGCTACTCCCGCTTTATTGTGGCAGGCAGCCTGTGAGTACTTCCAGTGGGTGACTGAAAACCCGCTTTATGAATCAAAAGCATTTGCCTATCAGGGCGAAATAACGACCGCACAGCTTCCGAAAATGCGAGCAATGACATTATCAGGATTGTGTTTTTACCTCCATTGCAATGAGGCATATTTCCGCACCTTCAAATCTCAGTTGCCGGACGGTGAGCAAGATTTTAACACAGTCATAGCCGAAATAGAAGCTGTGATCTTCAGGCAGAAATTCGAGGGAGCAGCGGCAGACCTGCTAAATGCAAATATCATTGCCCGTGACCTGGGATTAATGGATAAACAGAGTGTTGATCTTACCACTGATTTGACAAACTTATCAGAAGAGCAACTAATTGCAATCGGAAATCAAATAGTTAAAAAATCAATAGAAAATGGGAACAAACATTGATGAACTGAGCAGGCTCATGGGCTTTGAAATTGGCCCGGAATTTCGTCGCCAAATAATAAACGAGATGACCGCAACAGGTGAGGACATACGGGCCGTATGTGCAAAACGGGCAATGCCTTTCATGGCAATTTTGAATGATTCAGGCTTATTCAAATATGAGGGTGAAATGATAACTCCGCAGCAATGGGAAGAGCGGAACCCGTTAGGTAAATATGGCCGGATAGTCATTATTAAACGGAGAGAAACAATTTAAAATAATTGATATGACAGAAAAACGAATTTTAGTCAGTACGGACAACAATGCGTTGTCAACTTTTAAAAAAGATGTTACCGACGTATGCGACCGCAGTAATGAACTGATAACACTCTTTCATGCCTTTCAAAAATGGGAGAGAATAAAGACTATCGAGGCAGCGGAAGAGTTAATGAGTGACCCTCAAAAGGCTTTTGATGCTGCAATAGTCAGGAATGTTCAGGTAACAGCCTCAGGGCTGACAGTTGACCCGGAACAGGCCGCTCTGCTCTTCAATGTGAGCCGCTCCGAATTTCTTAATTTATGCGCTGGGTTATCCATTCCTGATGACAGTCAGTGTGTCCCCTGCCAACAGGTGAAGATCCGCAAGGGTAAAAGGGTCATTAGCCTGAATGAATTTAATCGTTACCGGGATTACCTGACCTTCACCACCGCCGGGATCTTCACCGTGAACACTGAAGCAGTTGACAACTCCCTGGATAAGTTCTCAACTTATGCGACAACCTCGGAAGAAATTGAGCGATATGCCTTATTTAATGATTTGGTGCAGATGCTGAATAGGTGGGATGCAGTTTACCCACTCTCAGGCAGTGACAAGCTCGAAGTAAAAAAAATATTCGGTCTGCATCTTTCAAGGGGCGGGGAGGGTGATTTTATGATTAATCCGATTACGCTAACGAAAGCAGTACAATCAATTAAGTATCAATAATATGGGACAAATAGAAATTAATCCGAAACAGACATTTCTTGAGCTTCAGAAGATGCAGGAAAAGGAACGTAACAGGCTGATAGATTCAGCACTGGCAGGGCGTAAACTGACACCCGGAGAACGCATGAGCCTCTATTTGGAGGTTGAGAACAGCAGCAGATTTGTGGACGGGGAACTGATACCAACTGATTCAGACGGCACACCCCTGACCGATCCGCACGGCTGGCCGACACCAATTCAGCAGCATATCAGGCAGACGGCTAAAACTCTGTTAGGAGTAGAGCCACCAGCACTACAACAGCCTAAACCCCCGGCCAGCGGGGACGAACTGTTTAATCAGATGAAAGCCGCTCAATCAAATGAAGAGCGAGTAAAATTGTATGCCGCTTACAAAGGTGAGTAAAAACAATTTGCGGAATAGGTCAGCCCCGGCAATGTATCACCGGGGCTTTTTTTGTGACAGCATAAAAAAAGGGACCCCGATAGAGGCCCCTTATTTGCGATTTAAGACACTCAGGCACTAAGGCGTACTAATTCCCTCCTTTGCAGTACCTTTTCAGATAGTTCAAATCCCTTGCCTTCGGTTGCTCACAATTCTTTGTATCATCAATCAACGGCATGTCGTTAGTGACCCGTGACCATTGTTTTCCGGTGACAGGTGATGTATAAGTCACCCTGTAATGACCATGACCGGAAGGGATGAAGCGAAAATCAGATTTTTGTGTTTTCATAGTCCTAAAGTTAGTTGATTGTTTGATGTACCTGCACCCATTTAGCAAAAATGAGTAACAGAATAAACAGGATGTAGAAGATTGCATCCTGTTGGTTCTCCGTTAGCCTCTTCATTGCCTGAAGTATGAAGCATGAACACGACGGAGGCGGTTGCGCTCACGGAGCTGGTGAACATGGCAACAGATTATCATTGCCACAAAGAAGATCCAAGCGGCACACATGATACCGACAATAACAACGCATACTGTTCCCATGACCTCAGTTGTTAAACAGGTGAGAATTGAGCAGCCGGATGAGAGCCAGGGAAGCAACGGCAGAGCCGTCAGAGAGATGCCGCACCCATAGAATAGGGAGCAGAGGGACCCGCACCAGCTTTGTGCCAGTGCTGACAATTGTAGATTTTTTCATGATTAAAAACTGAAAGGGCCTCCACCTGGCGGCGTTCACTATCCACAGAGGAATAATGCACCAAGTTTCGGCCCCGTAAGACTTCAGTTTTCATTGTTGTGAATAGTGAAACGCAATTCAAAGATACGACACATATCCACATGACAAAACAATTTCTTATTCCTTGCGCTTTAGCCTGTTCCATGGAGCACCCTATTCCATTTATTTCCTCTGGATGTTCCTCAAGGTATTTCTTTGCAACCCTTACAGTACTTTGATACGCAGCCCCTCTTCATTAATCAGACAGTGGCTCCGTTCAGGAGTTTAATGCAGCGAGACAGGGGGCCTTTTTTTATGCCTGTCTCATGTATTTATTAACATCATTTTATAACTTTGGCCACCACTCCATTTTAATAGCTCCCGGAGTAAGGTTTGATATTTAAAATGTACCTTATTTGTACCTTAAAATTGTAACTGATTGAATTACAGACGGGATAATATTTTTACAGCAAACTTGAAGTTATGTTTACTCTTTTCAGAAAAGAGACAGCAGCGTTTTTCAGCTCTCTTACGGGTTATATCGTAATGATTGTGTTTCTTCTGGCCAACA
>JAGVVH010000232.1 GCA_019135895.1 Bacteroidota bacterium
TCATGGTGTGTGTATCCTTTCCTTTTATTTTTTGGCCGGCTGACTGTCGCGAAACAACCAACCGGTGGATACACCACCTATCTTCCTAAACACAACTTTTGTTTATATCTCAATTAAATGCCAGTCTTACATCAATACAAAGACAGTGATGACTGTTACATTCTTACAAAAATACGCAATAGCATCGTAACTTTTCAGCTTCGCGAGGAAGGTCTGCGAAGATTGCGGTACGCGGGCATTGGACCAGGACAGAAGTTTAAGCGTGCTCTCCTACTGGATCTTTATCGTTCCGGTGAAGTTTACACCCATGGAGAAGGCCCCGGTGCCGATGTTGATGTTCGTCAAACGGTGTTTGATTTTTCAAATGATCCTGATCCCGAAGGTATGTTCCCTTCATGTGCAAGCTGCCATTCAATTAATGACCTTCATCTTGTGGAGATCACAGAGGGCGAGAAAAAAGCAACTATTTTGTGTGTGGATTGTCGTTCCAAAAAAATCTCTACATTTGACACGAGTATACCTCTTCCAATGGTTTCACGGACAAATCTGAAACAATTTATAGAAACAAAGGGAATAAAGAAAATTGACAAATCAGTTAATGAATACAAAAATTTGCTGGATGCCGAGTTTGAAGATAAATGGAATGCCTACAAAAAAGGAAAACCGGAACAGCAAGAATTAATCAAAAAGCATGGCAGTTTGATATAGATGATATTTCATCTTCTAACAATAAAAGTGCAGCTTTATCGTTTAAGAACAGAACCGCAAATTTATTAGTCGGATAATGATATAGGAAGAGGGGATGGCGGTACAGCCAGTGCTAAATATTGCAGGGTTATATTTCAGAGGATAATAAAGATAATGCAAAAGTAAGGAGACATCTGGAAGAATATTGCGGCCTAGATACTATGGGTATGGTCGATATTATAGATAAGATATATAAGTCATTGAATAAAGAGGTTATAAAATGAAGGATAAGAAAATAACAGGAACAATAGAGAATATGGAGACGGGGGAAACACATGACATAGTACCTTTTCATTTTTTCCCCTGCAACTGTGCATTAAATACAATAGTTAAGATTCTGCATGTTGAGTCATTTTTACATCCAGACAATTCAAGACAGATTTCAGTTGATTGCTTGGCTCTAGATAGCAGCGGTTTTGTATTTAAATTATCAATGGAATTTAATCCTGAGAGTCAAGAGGATGAGCAAAAGATTCGCTCAGACATAACAGAAGGTAAAATAATGGCTGCAAGTGGTCTCTATTCTGTTTTGACGGAAGATGAAGGAGGTATAATGCTTTTTGATCCGGCATGTGAGTCATTACCACCTGAATACTCACTTGAAGAGGTGGAAGAAGTCTTTCGCGTCAATAATATGGCTGATAAAAACCGCTTAATCTAATTTAACTTAATGAGTAAATATGGGGGTATATTGGGGGGTATGCGGTAAATTATAATATAAATAGAGGTTCAATGCTTTAGGCTATCATTATAATTTCGTAGCTGAATCAATATATATATCCAAAACAGCAACGCGATTTCATTATTTTAGGAAATTTATCAAATTTTTCTAGAGTGGCAACATAGTGGCAATTTTTAGTTATATCAAAAATAAAAGCTAGACATTTATTGTCTAGCTTTTATACATTATTCTTTCTTACTAATTGATATATATATGTTTTTATACTGGTGCCGGAGCTCGGAATCGAACCGAGATGTCCTTGCGAACGGGGGATTTTGAGTCCCCTGCGTCTACCAGTTTCACCACTCCGGCACGGGCGCGATTATATAAACGGCTGGCAAAATGTCAAGCTAAAATCTGTTGACAATTAATAAATGCCCGGAGTCTCATCCGCTTGTTGGAAAAATAACGGGGTTGTAGCTCAGCTGGGAGAGCGCTTGAATGGCATTCAAGAGGTCAGGAGTTCGATCCTCCTCAGCTCCACCAAAATTTAAAGGGAGGGGTGTTTGTCCCCTCCCTTCTGTTTTTTAAAGAGTTGCAATTTTCAAAAGCGAAATGTTTGATGGTTGCGCTGGCCCACAAAACGCTCACATTAAAGAGAAAGTATAGTATGGCCGCGTTCACGTGTCCCGGACGGTATTGTGCGCCGAACGACACGTGATTTTATGTAATTATAAATCTTCCGCCTTCTTTTTAATCTTGATCCGCTTTTCCTTGATCATGTCCGCTTTGTTTCCTTCCAGCCAGGTCTGCATGGCTTC
>JAGVVH010000304.1 GCA_019135895.1 Bacteroidota bacterium
TTCCTCAAATTGAAGTTACTTTTGATATTGATTCCAATGGTATTTTGAATGTAACTGCACGCGACAAAGCCACCGGTAAAGAACAAAAAATCCGTATTGAAGCCTCTTCCGGTCTTTCTGATGCTGAAATCCAAAAAATGAAAAGTGAAGCAGAAGCCAATGCAGAAGCTGATAAAAAAGCAAAAGAAGAAGTTGACAAGTTAAACACTGCTGATTCTTTGGTATTTAATACTGAAAAACAACTTAAGGAGTTCGGTGATAAAATCCCTGCTGATAAAAAAGCAGCTATTGAAAATGCTAAAGACAAACTTCGCGAAGCTCATAACAACAAGGATTTCAACGGAATTGATACTTATACTGCTGAATTGCAGTCGGCATGGCAGGATGCATCAAAAGAGATGTACAATGCAGGCAATGCACAGCCAAATTCAGAACAGGATTTCTCCAATCAAGCAGGCCAAACAAATGAAGCACAATCTGGCGAAAACAAGGATGACAATGTAAAAGATGTTGATTTTGAAGAAGTTAAGTAAAGATCGGATTTAAATAATATATAACTAAAAAAGTGTAACTCGTTGGGTTACACTTTTTTTTATTAGTTTTATAGTTAATCAATAGAAGGTTATGACCAAGATTACTATAATAAGTACAATTAAAATATTAACAGCATTTTTCTTGTAGATTTCAGAATGCTATTTTCCTTGAATAAATTCGTTTAATTCACGCTTACTGTTAGAAAATTCCAAAACATTGTTTACGATATAATACTTTTGTTTGTCATAACAAAAATCATAGGCATATTTCAGAAATTCCAATTTAGTATTTTCAAAATCAAAAAGTTGAGCAATTTCAGCAATTTGGGCTGAAGTCATCAGTTCAGAAGCAACGGCTTGTTTTGCAATAACAAGACGGGTATCATTAAAATCTTCATTTTGAATGGTCATCTTTAAACGCATAAAATCTTCTGAAGAAAATGTTTGCGGAAAAGGAGCAGGAGCGGGATTTATAACAACAACCTGAGGATTTTGGTGATAATCAGGATAATTCGGACTTTGAGGGTTGTGTGGATTGTTCCCGTGTTTGTGACGAGGTGGCCGCATATCTTGTCGATCTTGTTCATATCGGTTTATAAAGTCTGTTGTCATTTGATTGAATGCGATAGTTGTGAAAATGGCAGCCTGCAGATCGTAATTAACCGATTCAAGACTAATTCTTCCTTCTCGCGGTGAGTATTGAAGAAGATAATTATTATTACCGGGATGAATACGCAAACTAGACGACATTTCACTATATTGCTTATTATTAAGGATAATTTTAATTTGATAATCTCCAGGGTTTAATCCGGAAATATTAATAGATTCTGTTTGTGAATTGTTTTGGATAGCATCGTTAATATAAATCCAAAACTGCTCATGATGAACACTTGAGACTGTTAAAGATGCTTGAGCCCATGCAAAAGAAGCGAAGAAGATCGCAAGCAATAAAAGAAAAAATCTTTTCATAAATTAAAATTATTATAGTTAATATTAATTACAAAAATAATATTTTTTTATTACCTGCAAAAATTGTGTAATACAGAATTATGACTGATTGAACAACTGCCCATGTCGATGAGATAACATTTTTAGTTCTCTGTGGTACTCAATAGAAAGTTTTTCCCAAATAAAAAACCAAATCTTCATTATCATAAAAGCTTTTTCAGCTATTTCAACAAAATAGATTCACATTCTTGAATGGTTTGTGCCTGCATCAATTGTATCTTTTTTTCCTTAAAATTTGGAATACTTTTAAAATAACCTGCATAATGTCGACGAATTTCAAGAGCGGCTACTCTTTCATTTTTCCATTCTGCCAAAAGACGAAGATGTCTCAGACAAAGTGCTACTCTTTCTTCATAAGAAGGAAGGCTAAAACTCTGATTATCAAATAAAGATTTTATTTCAGAAAAGATCCAGGGATTTCCAATCGATGCACGTCCGACCATAATGGCATCAACACCATATAATTTTTTAAATTCCAACGCTTTAGTCCCGGAATCAATATCTCCGTTTCCAATGATGGGAATATACATTCTGGGATTATTTTTAACTTCCCCAATCAATGTCCAGTCCGCTTTTCCACCATATAGTTGTGAACGGGTTCTTCCGTGAATAGTCAGTGCCTGAATCCCAATATCTTGCAATTTTTCAGCAACGCTTACAATCGGTTTATCATTTTCATCCCATCCAAGACGGGTTTTTACCGTTACCGGAATATTGACGCATTCAACTACTGCCTTTGAAAGTTTTATCATTTTGGGAATATCTCTCAGGATTGCTGAACCAGCTCCTTTAGAAACAATTTTTTTAACAGGACAACCCCAATTGATATCAATAAAATCCGGATTTGCACACGCTGCAACCTCAGCAGCCTTTGAAAGAGAAATTTCATCTTGTCCGAAAATTTGGACACCGAAAGGACGTTCTTTCTCCTCAAATGCAAGCTTTTTTAAACTTTTAGCAGCATCCCTGATGAGGGCATCCGAAGAAATAAATTCGGTAATTACAAAATCAGCTCCAAATTCTTTACAAATGATTCTAAAAGGAGAACTGGTAACATCTTCCATTGGAGCAAGAAATGTAGGGAAAGTATATTGGGAAAGTAATTCGGAAAAAGAAGACATAAAGTAATTAATTAATCTTGCAAAAATAACGCATTTATTCTAACAATATATTGTCACTAATTATTTTATAATAAAACAAAACCCTGATTAAGAAATAAATATATGAAGGAACAAAAATAATATTTTTGCGTCGATATAATTATTTATAATATTAAAGATTAAAATATGAAAATAGAATCGATAATTAAAAAAAAATCCTATTTTTGCAAGATTATTTTTAAAAATAAAAAATATCACAACCCAAAATCAATAGTAAAATCAAGATAAATCATCAATAATAGCTTAAAATGAAAAAATTATTATTCCTTCTTGCAGTATTAGTAGTTCCTTTTATGATTGTTGCACAACCAATGGATACTTTAACTACCTATTTTGAAGATTTCGACACTGCTCCATATAAGGTTACTATTTCAACTTCTATCAATCCTCCTGCACCTGACTGGACTCCTTCCACCACTTTATACAGATCTTCTCCTCAATCAATCCACTCACCTGTTGATGTTAATGGAAATATTACTTCTATTTTCACTGATACTATTAGAGTAAGAAGAGATTTAAATCATACTTATGTCTATTTGATGTTTGATCAAATATGTAAGGTTAACAATTTGGATGAAGCATACATTGACTATCGTATTTCAACCGGAACTACCCCCAGTGGAAACCTTACCTGGTCGTCATGGACACAGATTCAATTTACTCCTACTTCCTCTTTTTATTATGGAGGTGCTACCAATATTGTTGGTGGAAAATTTACCGATCAAGCATACACCATATGGAATAGTGCCAACATGTCAGCTACTCCGACTCAAGCTTGGTGGAAACACGAATTGTTTGATATCAGTCAGTTTGTTGTGGGAACTTCCAATACTCATTTTCAAATTAGATTCAGAATGAGAAAAACCTCTCCCCAAGGTTCGGGTACTGAAAACTGCGCAGGATGGTTCATTGACAATGTTCGCTTCTTGTCGTCACTTACAGAAATTATTCCTTGCTCTATTACTCTTCAGGCTCCCATATATGTCAATAGAACAAATACCAGTTTGAATAATATCGGACCCTTCACAGTAAAAGCAAAAATCAGTGATAATGATACCGTTAATACAAATATTACCACTTTTAACTACGAAGTAAACAGTGGTCCTCTTACTCCAGTCGCCAACACCATCACGAGCAATACTTATGCTTCCGGCAACAATAATGTTTTATTTCAATGGACAATTCCATCACAGTGTTATGAAGATGTTATTACTTATCATATTTATTCTGAAGATACCCACGGATTCAAATGCAGAATTGACACCACTTTTATTCCCCATCATAATTATACCAACCTTGGAAATAATGACGGCAAACTTGTCCGATTTTATGGATGGCCGTACGCACTTATTACCGGGCAGTCTCAAACTGTCAGTCTGACTTTGCAAAACAAGTCTGACCATAACATCAATAACAATTACATGACATCCTTGCAGATAGGATGGAGTGTTAATGGAAACATACAAACTCCGTATACTTGGACCGGATCTTTATGTTTAGATGACTCCGCTCAAGTTACCATCGGCTCCTTTATTCCTGTCCGCGGATTCAATTGTGTTGAAGCTTGGATTATCACCAGAAACGGAGCTGTAGATGACAGACATGCGAATGACACTTTAAGCGATCCTGCTTTAGATGGATATTGCGGTTATGCATGTGACAGCATTATGGGAGGAGTTTATACTTTAGGACGTTCTTATGCTGATTTTCCGACACTTGCGGATTTAAAGGACAAGTTATTTTATTGTGGAGTTGACGGACCAATCACCATCAATATCTATCCCGGAACATATGCAAATTTTAATTTTACTCAAACCGATGTTTTTGTTGGTCAATCTGCAATTAATTCTATTACTTTCCAATCTCTTTCAGGTAATGCCGCAGACGTAATCCTTGTTGACAGCAATAGCACTGCGACAGGTGCTGTTACTTTTAATAAAACTGCTTATTATAATTTTAACAATCTTACCATTCAGGGAAAAACCGGGTCAAATTACTCTAGGGGGGTTTATTTTTCCAATATCGGATCTTCAAATATTACTATTTCAAATTGTATTATAAATATTGAGCCAACAACAGCCATTACGAATAACTTTTCCGGAATATGCAGGTCTGCTGCTCCATCAACCAGGTCTGACAGTACTATAAATATTATTAATAATACCATAAACGGAGGTGCTTTTGGGATATACTACTATGGATCTACTTCATTTAAAAATATTATTAATAACATTTCCGGAAACACTATAAACACCTCTTATAAAGGTATTTACACCTATTATTGTAATATTGATTCTATTTCAAATAACACTGTGGTTCAATCCTCTTCAAGCAACCAAGCTTATATGGGGTTGCATATAGAACGTGCTGAAAGAGTAAAGGATATTTCAAAAAATAAAATTAATTCACCTGTCAATATCGGAATTGGACTGTATTTAAACTATGTTTTGGGTCAAACCGGTAATAATGTTCTCGTTTCCAACAATGAAATAAGAGGAAAAGCGACTTCAGACAACGTTTATGGCATTGAATTATTGAATTCTAATTATATTGACTTCATCCACAATTCATCAAGACTATATTCAATCACTCCACTTGGGGTTACTTCTTCCATCTTCCTTCAAAGTGGCAACACTGTTAATCTACTAAATAATATTTTTATTAATGAATGTATTTCTTCGACAAATTTGAATTATCCAATCTATATTCAAAATTTACCTACTAATTTCACATCAGATTACAATGACTATTATTCAAGTGGCTCCTTTATAGGATTTTATACTGTTCCCAGATCTACTTTACCAGAATGGATAACTGCTTTGGGGCGTGACACAAATTCAATTTCTTTTTCACCTGTCTTAATAGATCCTTCTATTAGCCTTGAGCCATTATCATACAATCATTTGGAATGTTTGGTAAGTCCCAGAGTCAGTACAGATATTAGAAATTTTGCACGAAATGGCGAAATCACCTATTTAGGTGCCTATTCAATTCCCGTTCCATCACCTAACTTGACTATTACTTCTTTAATTTCACCTCCTTCTCCTGAATTACTTTTATGTCCCGAAGATCATTATCCCATTACGGTAAGAATAACTAATGTTGGAGGATCAACTATAAACTTTGCGAATACTAATGCTACAGTTCGCACAATTGCTTCCGGAGGGCTGACCTTAAACCAGGCATATACCGTTAATACAGGTATTTTAGCCCCTCTGCATTCTGCTGATATCACTATCATTCCTTCTTTGGCCATCCCTTCAAATGTTAACATTGATTTCACTTTTATCGTTTCCATCAATGGGGATACTGTTAACAGCAACGACACTTTGCGAAGAAATTATAAACTTGAAGTCATTTCTCCTGATTATGAAGAAGTTTTTTCCAACAATCCTTTAACTCCAATATGGAGATTTGAACAAGTTGCCGGTGCAGGTAACTGGACAGTACAGGCAGGAGAAGGAATAGCTCCGGTTATTGCTCCAGTATATGGAACCGGAAGACTCTTTTTCAATTCTCGCTCATTCTCAAATACTACGATATCTCGCGCCATCATGCCAACAATAGATTTGTCAAGCTCTATTAACCCTACTTTAGAATTTTGGTTTGCCCATGACAACGGATATTCTTCATCAACTTATACAACTTTGGAAGGTGTTACAGTTAAAATTTCTACAGATGGCGGATTAATCTATAATGATTTGATTCCTCAAGGTCAAACCACAGCTCTTATTAAACGTTACAATTCAGCTTATACTACTCCTGGTTGGGCAAAATATACTATTGACCTTTCTAATTATGAAACAGACAGTTGTGTATTTATTGCCTTTGAAGCACGTTCCAGAAATGGAAATAATATCAATATTGATCGTGTAGTTCTTAAAAATGTTTATGATAACGACCTTTCCGTTACCGACATATATTGTCTTGGTGCAATCCCAACTCAAGACAGTATTTCGCAAGAAATTAAAGCACGGATTATAAATGAAGGAGCTCAAGGGCAGCTCAACAAGCAAGTTACTCTTACAATCTCAGGAGCAAATACTTACACTGAAACCATCATAATTCCAAACCTTCCTTATCAAGGAAGTGCTTTGGTAACTTTCCATGGAACTCAATTATTAAATAACGGCATCAATAATGTTCATGTTGAGGTTCAGTCAGACCAAAACAACATCAATAATGCAGGCAATCGATATATGGGAACTTTCAATCATAATGTTGCCTATTCTGATACTTCTTCTGTAAATTCTTTTACCGGTAGTTCTACTTCTATTAAAGTTGTAAATCGTTATAAAGTTGCTGAAGAATTAATTGTTAAAGCAGTCACATTCTATCCTGTTAATGCTTCTGATGCTGTTGGGAAACGAGTTTTAGCATTTGTTTCAAATGCTTCCGGTGCTATTCTTACTACTAGTGATACTATTACGCTGACTTCTGACATGATTAACACTTGGCAAGAAATACCAATTAATGATTTTGCTTTAACAAATCTATCAGATTGGATTTTTGTGGGAATAGAGATGATTGATCCGGGTTATTATATCGGGACACAGTTAGAAGCTCCAATTAGAGATTCAGCTTTCTATTTTCTGAATGGTACTACATATGATCCTCAAACCAGAGGAAAATTCATGATTGGTGCTGTTGTTGCTCAACCTATTCTAAACGAATTGGCAATTTTGTCATTGGTATCTCCTATTACAAATTGCGACCTTGGTCATGAGAACATCACTGTTAATATCACAAACAACGGTCCCCGACCGATTATACCTGGAACTGTTTTCCACTATACTATTGATGGTGCCCCAACTGTAACAGAAACACTTAATGATACAGTACTTAGCCACGAAACAAGAAATTTTATCTTTCAGACTGATTTCGATTTTACTAATAATCTTGTTGGAATTGATTCAACATATTCTATTTGTGTTTGGATTGATTCACTCCCAACAGACTATATTAATTTTAATGACTCTCTTTGCCTTGATATCGTTTCATTGGGCAAATCAAATACTCCAATTGTTACAGATACGGTATATGTTAATTTTCATAACTCAACTACCCTAACTGCTACTCTTCCCTCTTCAATTCCTCAAGGAGTATTGACTTGGTTCAGCAATACCGGATTTGAATCCTGGCAATACTTGTACCAAGGCAACTCTTATACAACACCCCTTATTTTCTTTGACACTACTTATTATGTAAATGCTGCTCCAGGTTACATTTATACAAATACAGTTGGAACCGGAACTTTGACAGGCACCCATCCTTTGGTTTTCAATCAGGGTTATTCACGTGGAAGGATTCTATACACTCAATCAGAAATCGGAAGCTATGGAAGCATTAATAAAATATCGATTGACGTTGCTACTGTTGCCGGCGGTGCTCTCGGAATCCCAATAAAGATTTACATTAAACAAACAGATTTAGCAACTTTGCCTAATAATGCTCCTTTTGACTGGGATGCCGAACTTTCAGGTGCTCAACTTATTTTTGACAGCCAGTATTACTTTAATACAACCGGTTGGTTTGATATAGATTTCTCTACGCCTTTCGAATACACTTCAGGAAATATCCTTATCTTAACTGAAACAAACTGTGGTGGAACAAACTGCGGGACTTCTGTATCAGGATCTACAACATATCCTTCATTTAAAACTACTACAGTTCCGGCCGGATATGTCCAATATAAATCAGGTAATAGCGATATTTTTACTGGCACTTATTCTACAAATACACGTAGGTGGAATATGAAGTTTAATATTCCTGTCCTTACTTGTCCCAGTGAAAAAGTTCCAATTTATATTCATGTTCCAAACATGCCGAATTATGATGTTAAAACCGTTGAATTAGTATATCCTTATACCTCCTGTACTCTTGGACAAGAATATATTCAGGTTAAACTTAAAAATATAATTAATAATACTATTCCATCCGGAAAAATAATGATTAAAGCTACTTTTAACGGATCAACCATAACACATATTGTTTCTGAAACTTTCCTTCCTGAAGAAACTAAGACCATTACTTTTACCACTCCTTTTGATTTTACAGCTTCAAACGCTGCAATTACTTTCAACTATGTAATATCAACTGATTTAATTGGAGAAACAACCGTTTACCGTGGAAATGATACCATTAGAAGTTCTTTCATTTCAACTCAAACTGATGCAGTTCCTGATGTTATTAATTATACCGGGAATTTCACACTACCTTTTACTGTCAGACCCGATTTGACTCACACAATTTTCTATTTTTATGATTCTGATACTGCTTCAACTTATTTCTATTCAGGATTATCTTACACAACTCCACCATTATATGATACCTTAACTTTATGGGTTTCTGCGAGAAGTAACCATACTGCCTCAACTTGTGAAACTGAACGTATTCAAGTCAATATCAACGTTTTTGTTCCTGATTTCGATCTTGCTACAAATCAACTTGTTTCGCCTGTAAGTTATGAATGTGGACTCATGAACGAAAATATTATCACCACTATTGGAAATACAATGGATACGGTTATTCCGGGTAATACTTTTATTTTAAAGGCCAAGTTTACAGGGACTACCAACAGATATGTTGAAGACACTATAAGTCAGGCTATTGCACAATATGACACCTTGGATTACACTTTTATTAATCCGGTAATATTAGGTTCAACAACACTTAACAACATTTATAACTATTTAATTTATACTGATCCGGTTAATCCTTTACTTGGGGTATATCATGGAAATGATACTATCAGAGGAGAACTAAAAGTACCTGCAACACCTCTTGCTCCTCCTGCAATAGTACAAAGTGCCACATACGGAGTTCCTAAATTGATTACTCCTACTACAGCTGCTCCTCTTAACTACTTCTATTTTTACAATCAGCAAACCGGTGGAACACTTTTGGGAGAAGGCGTAAATTATTTAACATCCAATATTTACTCAAATCCTACAACCTATTACTATAGCGGAAGAATTAGTGAACCTGACTTTGCCACCGACATCACATTAGGACAAGGGACACAAACTACTACTTTGCCTTTTAACTTCACTAATGGACAATCTGTTGGTGTAATTTTATATACCAACCAAGAACTGGGCGGATATCCCGGAACTATTGATACAGTTTCTATTTATGTTTCCAGTGAAGCTTTAGGTGAAATTCCTGTCAAATTTTACTTAAAAAATGATACACGTACAGCATTAACTGGAGGAAACTATAATTGGAGTACTTTTACTACAGGAGCTCAACTCATTTTTGACGGAATTACAAATTTCAATGAACCCGGTTGGTTTAAAATTCCAATTCCGGGAGGATTTGATTATTCTGGCGAAAGCTTATTATTATTAACATATCACGATTGTGGGTCACAAACTTGCCTTGCTTCCGGAGTTAACCCATTGCCAAGTTTCAGATACACTTCTACCTCACCTTCCTATAAAGTAATATACAAAGCAGACAATGCTCCAATTACTACGGCTTCATTTACTACTACCTATTTCCGATTGAACACTAAGTTTTACATTAATTATGCATGTGAATCACCAAGATCAAGCATAACTCTAAACACTTCGGTTCCTGCCAGGGATCTTGAAGTTGCGAATATTATTACTCCTGTTACTCCAAATAACAATTACACTGCTGCAGAAAGTGTTTCTGTCAGAATTATCAATCATGGAACCACTTCCGCATCCGGATTTACTTTAGGCTACTTTTTGGAAGGAAATGCCCCGGTTGAGCAAACATTCACTACTACTATTGCATCAGGAGCTAATGCCACCTGTACATTTACTACTCCTATTGACTTAAGCGACATCTATTTCCCAACAGATTTTCATGTATATGTTAGATATACTAATGACAACTTCAACACTAATGATACTGCTGTGATTGCTGTTCAAAAACCTAATCCTTGCATTTCAAGGGCAATCAATCAGACCGGTGCTGATATTTCTAACTTTACTTTTGCAGGGATAAATAATGGCCCCGGAACTCCTATATTCAGTTATAACCATTCACCAAATGATAGTCGTTACACTGATTATAGCCAACTTGTTTCTCCTGCATTTGTAGTTCAAGGACAATTTTATCCTTTCTCAGTAACCAATTCATTCTCTGCAACTACGGGAACTGTTCTTTATAAATATGTATATATTGATTTTAACAGAGACAATGTCTTTTCGGCTGATGAAAGGGTATTTTATACACCATCTCCTATCTCGGCTCCAACTCCTGCTAATCCTTCAAATGCTACAACACCAGGCATTATTACAATTCCTTCAAATGCCACATTAGGTATTACAAGGCTCAGAGTTATCTGCACACAAACAGCTGTATCAGATCCATGTACAACATACGGATACGGAGAAACAGAAGATTATTCCGTTTTGATTTCTCCACCATTTGAAAACGACCTTGGGTTAGTAACAGTTACTCATCCTGTTGGGGACATCTGTTCTGATAATGCAGGTAAAATTAAAGTGGTTGTTAAAAATTACGGTTCTAATCCACAAATATTCAGTACAGCAAATTCTTTGACAGTTTCAGCAACTGTTACCGGAATTATTCCGGGTATTTATTCAAAGACTATCACAAATGGGGCAATCGGTTCAGGAGCTACAATGGATATTATTATTGACAATGTCAATTACAGCCAAATAGGAACTTATAATGTCACCCCTCAAATTATTTATGCATTAGATGAATATAACATTAATGATGCTGCTTCATCAGTTGGTATTGTAAGTAGCACCAACATAACTTATATTCCTGTATCAGAAAATTTTGAAGCTTTTTCCCTTGGAACTATTCCGGCAAGCAGTTTCTGGAATGCTGCTTTTACTGCATCCAACTTTAAATGGGATATTAATGAAGGCCAAACTGGCAATTACCCAAGTGCAGGACCTTTACATGACCATACTATTGGAGAGCCAATAATGGGATTCCCAGAAGGGAAATATGCTGTTGTTGAAGGGACATCAAGTATTGGAACAGCTCCTGTTACCACTCTCACTTCAGGATGTATTAATCTTCATTATGAATTGGGTTATCCCAAACGAATAAACTATTGGGAAAATATTTTCTCAAACAGTGCAAATTCAAGAATTAAATTATTAATGCAAGTTGGTTCAGGAGAATATTTTGTTACTATTGACTCTCTTATCAACAGAACTCAAACCTCATCTACTCAACCATGGCTTTACAGAGCAAATGTTCTGGTGAATATTGATGAAATTGCCAAAGTCAGATTTCTCGTTACCGGTCACTCCGGAAATATTGACCCTGCTATTGATGATATTGAAATTGACTATGCTAAACCTGACATAGGTGTTGAAAGTATTCTCTTCCCTGTTGATATTGAAGTTGCCGGTGATACAAATTGTCTTTTCTTAGGAGATTCAATTAATATGACAATCCGAATTAAAAACTACGGATTAACTCCGGTTAATAGCTTTGATATGGTTGGAATTGCCAGTGTCGGAACAATTTCCCAGACTGTTACTGAACATTGGTCTGGCCCTCTTGGACCCGGAGAGACAAGAGAGTATACTTTTGCAACTCAATTTGCCAATCCACAAGTATATAACCATTGCCAGTACCAAGCAAAAACAGTTATCCCTGACGATTCAAATCCAAATAATGATATTAAAACTATCATTTCTTGCCTTGTGGATGGAATAAATGACTACGATATTGAAAGTGGTGTTATTTTAGGACAAAACATACCAAATCCTGCTATTTCTGAAACCCGTATACCATTCTTCATTCCTGAAGGAGGTCAAGTTGGACTGAAAATTTACTCAGTGGAAGGACAATTACTTTACGCTACTTCTAATTATCAAGAATCAGGAGATAATTATTTCGATATCAATACTGAAAACTTTGCATCAGGTATTTATCTTTATACATTCCAGTTTAAAGATGTAACCCTGATAAAAAAGATGATAATTCAAAAATAAAAAAAGAGCCGCTCAAAAGAGCGGTTTTTTTATACTAAAAATTATTGTAATAAATAATCTTTAACGATTTTTGCCTTTTTCTTTCCTATGACACTGGCAATATCATCTTCGGAAGCTTCCTTAATCCGTTTTACACTAATAAACTTAATAAGTAATTTTTTGGACAAAGCATCTCCTATTCCGGGAATGGTTGACAGTTGTGATGAAAAACTTTTCTTTGATCGTCTTTTCCTATGATGAGAAATGCCAAATCGGTGAACCTCATCCCGCATCCTTTGTATTAACAATTGAGATTCAGATTTTTTATCAATATACAAAGGGATACTGTCTCCCACTTTATATATATCTTCCAGCCGCTTGGCAATTCCAATAAGCATAATCCTATCTACAAGACCTAGCATGACTAATGCATCATGGGCCGCATTTAGCTGCCCTTTGCCACCATCAACAACAATAAGTTGCGGTAATGATTTGTTCTCATCCAGTAATCTCTTATACCGGCGATAAATAACTTCTTTCATGGAGGCGAAATCATCAGGTCCTTCTACTGTCTTAATAATAAAATGGCGGTATTCTTTTTTTGCAGGTTTTCCATTAATAAAACAAACCATTGCAGCCACAGGTTCTTCTCCCTGAGTATTAGAATTGTCAAAACATTCAATATGAGTTGGGAGCTTATCCATGCCCAAATCTTTTTGCAAAGTAGTTAAAATACGATTCTGGTGGCGTTCAGGATTGACAAGTTCTTTCCTTTTCTTTTTTTCAAGCATATAAAAATGAGCATTTTTTTGAGAAAGATCAAGTAGTTTTTTCTTATCTCCACGCATAGGTATTTGAAAAGTAAAACCTTCAGGTATAATATCAGGATAAAAAGGAAGTAGAATTTCAGGAAACAAAGGACCAAATCTTTCTTGTATTTCTAAAATCCCCAAAAGGAGTAATTCCTCAAGAGTTTTATCCATTTTATTATTCATTTCCAAAGTATAAACCTGAATAATGGCCCCCTCAACAACACGAAGGAAATTAACAAAAGCAGAATCTTCATCTTCTTCAATCGAAAAAACGTCGAGCTGAGTGATTTTGGGATTAACAACCACTGACTTACTTTGAAATTTTTCAAGAATCTGTAATTTATCTTTTATAATCTGAGCTTTTTCAAATTCCCACTTTTCAGCCAATCCCATCATTTCGTCGTACAGTTGTTTTATAACCGAATTGCTATTCCCTTTAATAATTTCTTTAATTCTCTTAATATTATTTTGATATTCTTCCACAGAAATAAGCCCTGAACAAGGTGCCGCACATTTTTTTATCTGATACTGAAGACAGGGTCTTCTGTCTTTGGTAAAATACTTACAATTCCTTATTGGAAAAACTTCGAAAATAGTCTCCAGCATTATATTCATTGAATAAACCGAAGCATAAGGACCAAATAAATCATATTTTTCTCTATCCGGCCGACGGGTTGCAAAAATTCTCGGAAAAGTCTCTTTTGTAATAGCAATCCAAGGATATGTCTTATCGTCTTTAAGCATCACATTGTATCTTGGCTTAAGCTGCTTAATCATACTATTCTCTAACAAGAGGGCTTCCCATTCACTATCCACCACAGTAGTCTGAATATCACGAATTTTGGGCACCATTATGCGCAGTTTTCCCACTTCATGTGTCTTGTTAAAATAGGATGAAACTCGTTTTTTTAAATTTTTTGCCTTGCCAACATAGATAATAATATCATGATCATCTAAAAAACGATAGACCCCCGGCTTTGCCGGCAAAGACTTTAAAATCAAAGCGATTTTGGAAGTGGGATCTAAAGACATCATATTTTTATATAGTAAAAATACTTTAATGCAAAAGTAAAAAATAATGCGATAATACTTATTCATATATTGAAAAATCCTATTTTTGCCTAATTAATACAAAATGTTATGAAAAATAATAAGAGTAAAAAAATTCCTGATTCGTGGTTTTATTTTGGCATTTTTATCTTTTCATTTATTCTTTATGTCAATACTTTTCAACACAAATGGGTGTTGGATGATTTCGGAGCTTATAAATTAAATTTATATGTCACTCAAGGTTTTGATGGATTTCATGACATTATGACAAAAACATACCGACATGGTTCCGGATTTTATACAGACAACCTCTATCGTCCTTTTTCACAGTTAATGTTTGCCACAGAATGGCAACTTTCTCCTGATAACCCGGGGTTATCCCATATTATTAATACCATTTTCTATGCATTATGTTGTGTATTACTATTTGCCTTATTGCGAAAGCTTTTTAATCAATACAATCGCTGGTTGCCCCTTATAATCACTTTGCTTTATGCGGCTCATCCGATTCATACAGAAGTAATTGCAAACATTAAAGGACGTGATGACATCATGGCATTACTTTTTATTTTACTTTCTCTGCTTTTTACTCTAAAATATATTGATACTAAAAAAGTAGTCCATCTGGTAGGAGTTTTTCTCTTTTTTTTACTTGCCATGTTTTCAAAAGAAAGTTCTTTAACCATGTTGGCTGCAATACCATTGAGTATTTATTTTTTCAGAAAGGCATCTGTAAAACAATATATTCTAGTCTTTCTCACACTTTCTTTTCCGGCAGTCATTTATCTGATGATGCGACAAAATGTGCTATCCAACTATCCATCTTCAGGCAATTTCAATGTTTCCATTGTGGACAACTATTTTTTTAATGCAGACCTGATTACCGGCTGGGCAACCTCTATTATGCTTTTAGGAAAATATTTAATTCTACAACTTATCCCGTATCAACAGGTATGTGATTACTCTTTCAACCAACTTCCATCAACCTCTTTTGCTGATCCCTACACCTTATTATCTTTGGTGATTCATTTGGGACTGATTATATATGCCATTATTGGAATTCGCAAAAAAGATCCTGTGGCATTCGGGATCCTTTTCTATATCATTACGCTAAGTATTGTGAGCAATCTTGTTTATCGAATAGGCTCTTCTTTTGCTGAAAGATTTACTTTTATTCCCTCACTTGGGCTAATTATTGCAGTTATTTTTGCTGTATATAAGATTTTTAAGGTTAAACTTGATGCAAATAAGGAGTTTCGTTTTACAACTTCTCCAATAATTACTTCCTTTATGGTCATAATATTATTGGTTTTTTCGGTAAAAACCATTGCAAGATCAGCTGAATGGAAAAATCAATTTACATTATTTGAAACTGATGTCAAAAAATCGGAAAATAGCGCCCATCTCCGTTTGTATTACGGATTAGCACTACGAGACAAAGCTTTGGAAGCTGACAATAAGAGCAAAGGAGAAAGTGATTTCTCCAAAATTCAGCAAAATAATCTTGACTATCAGAAATGGGCATGGAAAGCTATTGAACAATTCAAAAAAGGAATCGAAATTTATCCCGAATATGCCGACTGCTATGAACACTTAGGAAGCATTTATTACCGATTACATACTTTTTCCCCTGAAAAAAAATATGCTGATACTGCTGAATATTACTATGTAAAGAGCATTCAATTAATGCCTGCAAAGGCCACTACACAAAATAATCTGGCCCAAATCTATTTTGAAAGAGGGAATGTTCAAAAGGCCAAATCATATTATCTTGTATCAATCAAAATTGACCCGCTTCTGGCAGATGCCTATTATAATCTTGGGAGTTGCTACGGGATGCTTAGCATGTATGACTCCTCATTTTACTATTATCGAAGAGCCCTTGAGTTATACAACCCTGCCTCTGATTTCGACAAAAACCGCTCCAGTACTTATAATTTTATGGGGCTAAACTATAATAATATAAACAAACCGGATTCTGCCATTATCATGTACAATCTGGCCATTAAATATGACCCTTTAAATTACATTCCTTATCTCTATAAGGCGAGAATATTAATTGCTCAAGAAAAATTTAAAGAGGCCATTGAGGAAATCAACAAGGGAATTAAAGTTAATCCTTATGCCAAGGATCTATATTGGTGGATGGGAAGAATTGACTTTCTTACTAAAAATTATAAGGGAGCAATCCTAAATTATTCCCAATACATAAAACTGGCTCCAAATGCTCAGGAAGGATACGTTGCCAAAGGCCAAACTTATGATAAACTGAATCAGCGTGATTCAGCCCTATACTATTTCAGAATTGCAGATAGGCTGCAATAAACATCAGTAATATTTTTTTAATCTATGCAAAAATTTTTAAATAAAATAATTTGGATTACAGGTGCATCATCCGGCATTGGAGAAGCCTGTGCTTATCGTTTTGCAAAAGAAGGGGCCATATTAATTCTTACTGCACTTGAAGAGAATATTCTGGAAAAAGTAAGGCAAAAATGTCTAAATGAAGGGGCGCCGAAAGTTTCAATTTTGCCGTTTGACATCTCAAAAACAGAACAACTTGAAGAGTTGGCCGAAAACGCACTTAAACAATTCGGAAAAATAGATATTCTTTATAATAATGCCGGAATTAGTCAGCGTTCTGACACTTTGGAGACAACAATGGCTGTTTTTAATAAAATTATGAATGTCAACTTTTATGCCCCTGTCTTGCTCACCAAAGCCATTTTACCACAAATGATTGTCAATGGTGGTGGCCATCTAATTGTAACAACCAGTATTGCAGGAAAATTTGGATTCCCTTTGCGGTCGGCATACAGCTCTTCAAAACACGCTCTTTACGGATTTTTTGAGACTATTCAAGCTGAGTATTATAAACAAAATATACGAGTTACTTTTGTTTGTCCAGGAAGAGTTAGAACCAATATTTCTCTTTATGCTCTTGAAAAAGATGGATCCTACCACAACAAAATGGATGTAGGACAAATGGGCGGAGTAACTCCGGAAAAAGCCGCAAAAATTATTGTAAAAGCCGCTTTCTTAAAAAAAAGAGAAGTTTTAGTCGGGAAAAAGGAACTTGCCATGGCTTATATTAAAAGATTTTTTCCCGAATTGGCAGCAAGACTTGCCCGAAATATTAAGCCCACATAATTCTCCCCTATCTGATTTCAATTTATACTGATAATTGATTTAATTTGAAAAATGTATAATCAGATTTATAATTAGTTGTATCTATTATTTTGCTTAGAATGTAATTTCTAATAGATAATTATTTATTTACCGTTTTGTTTAATAATTCAAGAGAAATTCAAGTAAGTCTCATTGTTTCAATATTAACAGAATAAGCAATAAAATCATATCTTTGCGTTTACTATTTTATGAAAAGAGTATTTATTATTTCTTTCCTGATAATCACTTGTTTCTCAGGGTTTTCACAGAAAAAAATCGATTTTCAGTTCTGGGAAGATTCACTGATAAATTTGCGTTTTCAGGCAATGTCAGCTCCAACAGAATTGGAAAGGTTAGCTTTGAATGAGGATTTCATGAATTTACTGGAATCAATCATTATGGAACCAAACTCTTTCAAATTTGCTTGGGATTCAGTTCGAAATTTTTCTATAGTTACTTCTCCCAACAATCTTTTCAAGTTGTTTTCATGGCATATCGAAAAAGATGATTTTACAGTTGAAAATTTTGGATTTTTACAGGTATACAACGACAATAGAAAGAAATATGTCATCTATCCGCTATATGACAAACGAAATACCATTGATTATCCCGAGACTATGATTGGCGATCACAATGAATGGTATGGAGCTGTGTACTATAAAATAATTCCCCTTGAATCCAAAAATAAAACCTATTACACTCTCCTCGGTTGGAATGGCAACGACCTCTTTTCAAACCAAAAAATAATAGAAATTCTATCTTTTAAAAGTGATAAAAGTCCTGTTTTTGGAGCCAGAATATTCAAAAAATATTCTGATAAAGTGTCACGTGTCATTTTGACTTACAACAAAGAATCTTCATTATCTTTAAAATATGAAAAACAATCCTACGAAATCGGAACCGGTAGGAAAGATCCCAAAACTAAAAAAACTATTTACGAAACTATTGAAAGTGACATGATCATTTTCGACCAGTTGATTCCTCTGGAAGAAGGCATGGATGGCATTCCTGCTTTTATGGTTCCGGAATCAAGTTTGCATCAGGGATTTGTTGCTGATAATGGCAAATGGCTTTATATAGAAAAAGTTAAAGGACGAAATCCTGATATGCCCTTGCCGCCACACAAAATAAAACAGCGTGAATTTTACAATCCGGATAAATCAAAAAATGAGAATAAAGAATCAAGTAATTAATTATAAATATAAAAATTAATGGAGAAATCACTATATCCATTGAAATTCAATCCCATTTTCAAAGAAAAAATTTGGGGTGGACAGAAAATTAAGACCATTCTTAATAAGAATTTCGGTTCATTATGCAATTGTGGTGAAAGCTGGGAATTATCAGGTATTGAAGGTGATATTTCAGAAGTATCAGAAGGCTTTCTTGAAGAAAATAATCTGAACGATTTGATAGAAATCTTTATGTATGACCTGGTGGGCGACAAAGTTTATGAGAAATATGGTCTGGGTTTTCCTTTGCTGATAAAATTCATTGATGCCGATGACGATCTCTCTGTTCAGGTTCATCCTGATGATTCTCTTGCGATGAAACGATACAACATGAACGGAAAAACTGAATTATGGTATATTTTGGATTCCAATCCGGGTGCCGGTCTCTATATCGGTTTTAAAAAAGGCGTTACAAAAAATGACTATCTTAAAGCTGTAAGTAATGGAACCATCGATAAAATATTGGAATTCTATCCTGCTAAACGCGGTGATTTTTTCTTTATCCCTGCAGGAACGGTACATGCTATTGGGAAGGGAATTCTTTTAGCAGAAATTCAAGAATCATCAGACATTACCTACCGTATTTATGACTGGAACCGAACTGATGAGCATGGTAATAGCCGAGAATTGCACTGTGACGATGCCCTTGATGCGATTCATTTTGAAGATAAAATTGAATACAAAATAAATTTTGAAGAAAAATTCAATTCTACTACTAAAATATTACGTAATGAATATTTTAATATCAATCTTCTCTCTTTTGATAAACCTTTGCAAAAAGTATTTGTTAATATTGATTCGTTTGTCATTTATGTGGTGGTGGAAGGAGAAATTCATTTTATGTACGATAATTCCTTGACAGAAGCTAAAAAAGGTGAGTTAATACTGAAACCTGCCTCAATGGAAGAGTTAAACCTCATTCCGGCTGTTGACTCTAAGGTACTTGAGATATATATTGATTAAATTATTTTAGCTTAATGTTTGATTTCAAAAGTATTAATATTGAAGAATATGATTATTCTTTGCCGGATAATAAAATAGCTTTCTATCCCGTCAATGAAAGAAATTGTTCTAAGTTGCTTGTATATCAGAACAACAGAATTACTGATGCCCATTTCTATCAGATATGTGATTTTTTAGATGAAAATGATCTTCTAATTTTCAACGATTCAAAAGTAATCCATGCTCGCCTGCTAGTTCATAATGAATCAATGGCTGATATCGAAATTTTTTGTCTTGAACCTTTATTTCCTACGACAGAATTAGCAACAACCTTTCAGCAAACCAAAAAAGTAATCTGGAAGTGTTTAGTAGGTAATGCCAAACGATGGAAAAAGCCTCTTACAATTTCAGTTCCTATTGGAGAAAAAATAATAGAAATCAGAGCCGAAAAAGGAGAAAATAATAATGGCACTTTTCCGGTCACTTTTGAGTGGACAGATGAAGAGATTACTTTTGCAGAATGGATTGACCATTACGGAAAAATGCCTCTTCCACCCTATATAAAGCGAAGTGCTGAAAAAGAAGATGAAAACCGCTATCAGACAGTCTATGCTAAATATGACGGTTCTGTTGCAGCTCCAACTGCCGGACTCCATTTTACAGAAAAAGAATTTGATAATCTAAAAAAGAAAGGAATCGAAATCGATTACCTCACGTTGCATGTCGGTGCAGGCACTTTTAAGCCGGTAAGTAATCGCTTTATTGGCAATCATTTTATGCATAGAGAACAAATTATCATTAAGCCGGAATTACTTGAAAACTTACTCATAAGTGAATCAAAAAGAGTCATCGCCGTCGGTACGACTGCTGCCAGAACACTTGAGTCTCTATTTGTAATGGGGGCTAAACTTAAACTCGGTCTTCATAACCCATTTCAGATCGAGCAGTGGGAGATTTATGATAATCCTGAAATAGCAGAAATTTCCACAAAAGAATCTCTTACAACCCTATTGAACCATATAAAAGATAATAATCTAAATTATCTCTCGGGAAGTACAAGTCTCATTATCGTTCCCGGCTACCGACACAAAATAATGAAAGGAATTATTACTAACTTTCACCAACCCAAAAGCACCTTATTACTGCTGATTTCATCTTTTGTTGGCAACAACTGGAAAGAAATATACTCCCATGCTCTTAATAACGGATACCGCTTTCTGAGTTATGGGGATTCCAATCTTTACTTATAAACAAAAGCATATTTTTAAATAATAATAATAAACTTTGGAATTCAATCTATTGTCGATTTCATTATTTTACTGAATAAAAATGTATTTTTGCATTAGTTCGTATTTAATATCAATAAAACTACCTTAAAATGAAAAGAACTTTGTTTCTCATATTGGTAATAGGTCAATTTACTGCTTTCGGGCAATATCAAATTCGAAACGGGAATTTTGAAATATGGGATAGTCTTGGCACAAGCTACGAAGAACCGACCAATTGGAGTTCTCACATGAACAATACCGGTTCTTTAGCAAGCTTTGCCCGTGCCCAACAGATTCAACGTTCTACTGATACTCATACCGGAACAGGATATAGTTGTAACATTTATGCCAGAATAGCTATAGGTTCAGTGATTGCAAACGGAACAGTCACTACAGGTCGTATTAATGTTGGAAACATTTCACCTGCTAATAGTGCAAACCATACTTTTACGGTAATCGGAGATAGCAATTTTAACGAACCATTTACAGGCAGACCCGATTCCATCCGTTTCTGGGCCAAATTCGTATGCCCAAATTCTTCCACCCAATATGCAAAAATGCATGCCGTTATTCACGGAAATTATGAATATACCGATCCTGAAACCAACAACTCTTCCAGTTTTGTAGTTGGCAAAGCAGTTTCAGAATTTCAGCGTGGAGATGAGGGATGGCATCAATATACCGTTTCTTTCGATTATGACAGTTACTCCTCTTTAAATCAAACTCCTGCTTATATTTTGATAACCATTACAACAAACAAAAACCCGGGAACCGGCGCTGCCACCGACAATCTTTATTGTGATGATATTGAAATGATCTATAATGCACGTCTCAGCGACCTTAAAGTAGGAGGAGTTTCTATCGGGGGATTTAATCCTGATATTACCGATTATTATATTTCTACTCCATATTGCTATGGTGACACATTACCTTTAATTACTGCCTCAACTGCCTCCTCCCTTGCTAGCCCCCCTCTTATTACTCAGGCTAACTCATCAGCACCGATTGCTACAGTAATGGTAACCAATGGGAATGTGACTAAAACCTATAGAGTACATTTCACTATCATCACTACACTTCATCCCACTGTTAATGATGAAAATCGTTGCGGACCGGGTTCTATTTCATTAAGTGCAATTCCGGATACCATTACCAATACTTGTCGATGGTATGATCATATCACGCAAGGCAATTTAATTTATACAGGAAATGTTTACAGTCCGACAATTTATCAAACTACGACTTATTATGTTTCATCATACAATCCTACTTTAGGTTGTGAAAGCGAGCGTGTTGCAGTAACCGGATTCATTTATCCTGTATATCAGTCTGATACCATAGAAGTTACAATTTGTGAAAGCGGAAATTACAATTTCTTTGGAAGACTTCTCACCCAACCCGGCATTTATGACACTGTTTTTTCTACTACTCATGGATGCGACAGTCTGATTATTTTGAATCTAATGGTTGGAAATGCATACCAAAATAATCTTTTTGCACAGATATGCGAAGGGGAAATTTATCAACAAAACGGATTTAATGCTGATTCAACAGGAATATACACCCATACTTTAACTGCCTCAAATGGATGTGACAGCATCGTTTTAGTACATCTGACTGTCAATCCCACGTACAACATCACGCTATTTGATACCATTTGTCAGGGTTCTGCCTACTCTGTAAATGGTTTCAATTTACCACCCCAAAATCTTACCGGAACCACTCAGCATTCCCTATCTCTAAGTTCCATTTTAGGGTGTGATAGTTTGGTAAACTTATCCCTTACCATTACGCCGGTATATCTTTTTGAATTATACGACACAATATGCTCAAATAACTACTATCAATGGAGAGGAAACAACTTGAATATGCCCGGAATTTATTACGATAGCCTTTTAACAGAAAATGGTTGTGACAGCATTTTCACACTTCATCTTGAAACCTTACCTTTGAGTTCTTATACATTTGCAGTAAGTATTTGTGATTCATATACCTGGGAAGATTCAACTTATTATTCTTCCGGCGAATACACCCGAACATATAGTGCTGCCAATGGATGTGATAGCGTAGTTACTCTTAGCTTGACAATTCTCCCTGAATATATAATTAATATCGAAGACACTGTATTTTCCGGAGAAATATATAATCAAAATGGTTTTTCTATTACGACGACTGCGGCCGGAATCATCAAAGATACTCTTTTCCTGTTTTCACAAGGAGGTTGTGATAGCATTATCACACTTAATTTGACAGTTATAACCGGAATTCAGGAGAATGAACTTTCTGAATCCATTCTTTTGTATCCTAATCCGTCACACAGCCATATTATGATCTCCTCCGGAAATGAAAATCCAATTCTGAATATTCAGATTATGGATCTTGCCGGTAAGATTGTAAAACAAATAGTCAATGTCCTTATTCCTGAGAAAGAAATCAATATTTCAGATCTTTCACCGGGGACATATATAGTAAGAATTTTTCTTAAAGAAGGATTAATTTCTAAGAAAATAACGGTGCAATAATAACCCCTGTTTAACGTTTAGGATTGTAATAAAAATCTGAAAATCTGAAAATGTTAAATTCGCTATATGAAAAGAATTTTTTCAAGTTTTCACTTTTTATTGATTCCACTTTATTTTGTATTTTTGCCAATCTATAATTCAAAATGTTACGTATGATTCATAAATTTTATATCAAAGTTATTATATTTTCCTTAACTTTTTTCTTGATGATTCCGGCACAAAGTCAGAATGATTTTGAAGTAGCTAAGAATGTAGATATTTTTGTTACAATTCTCAAAGAACTGAATGCAAAATATGCCGATGAGATTTCTCCGGGAACGCTTACAAAAACAGCCATTGATGCCATGTTAGAAAGTTTAGATCCTTATACGGTTTATTATCCTGAATCTCAAATTGAAGAGTTTAAATTGATGACCACAGGACAATATGGAGGTATCGGAGCTCTTATTCAACAATATGGTAATTATGTTGTCATTTCTGAACCTTATGAAAATAGTCCGGCTTCTGAAGCGGGATTGCTGGCAGGTGACCGTATCCTTAAAATCAATAATCAATCTACTGACGGCAAAAACTCTAACGATGTCAGCACCATTTTGAAAGGAGAACCCGGCACCAATATTTCTTTAGAAGTTCAAAGACCCGGGACTGATAAACCCATTAATTTCAATATTACAAGAAAAGAGATAAAATTACCCAATATCCCATATTACGGCATCCTTGAACACCATATTGGGTATATTAAACTTGATCAATTTACTGATAATGCAGGCAATGAAGTAAAAGAAGCTTTCCTTAAACTAAAAGAACAAGGAATGAATTATCTGATTCTTGATCTTCGTAATAATGGAGGCGGCTTACTTAATGAAGCGGTCAATATTATGAATATTTTTGTTGACCAGAATGTTATTATCGCACAGACAAAAGGAAAAATCAAAGAACAAAGCAATGTTTACAAGACCCGTTACCCTGTGGTTGACCGACAGATACCGGTGGTTGTTTTGGTAAATAACCTTAGTGCCTCTGCATCAGAAATTGTCTCAGGAGCATTTCAGGATCTTGATCGGGGAGTTATTGTAGGTAAAAAAACTTATGGAAAGGGACTTGTTCAGAATATCGTTCCCCTTAGTTATAACACTTCTCTTAAAATGACAGTTTCCAAATATTATATCCCTAGTGGTCGTTGTGTTCAAAATATTGATTATTTTAATAAAGATACTCTCAATCATTCTAATTATATTCCTGATTCACTTGCAACTCCATATAAAACTTTGAATGGAAGAACTGTATACGATAAAGGAGGAATTGAACCTGATGTGATTACTCCTGATACACTTGCTAGTAATATTCTGGTTGCTTTGGTAATGCATAATCTGATTTTTGACTATGCAAATCAATTCTACCAAAGCCACCCTACTATCCTTCCCGCTGATAAATTTGTAATCAATGATGCCATATATGATGATTTTATTAAGTTTCTTCAAGATAAAGATTATTCATATACTACCGAATCTGAAGAACTTTTAGATGAGTTAAAAGATGCTTCAATGGCAGAAAAATATTTTTCTGCCATTGAACCACTCTATAAAGAAATGACTGAAAGAATTGCCAAAGAAAAATCGATAGATCTTATGAAATTTAAAGATGAAATTTCTCAATACTTAGGCTCAGAAATTGCTGTCAGATATTATTTTCAAAAAGGCAGAATTATTAATTCTCTAGCTTCTGATCCTGATGTAAAGTATGCTAAAGATATTTTACTTGACCAATCAAAATACAAAGCTATATTATCCGGAAAAAAACTGAATTAGTGAATCGACAAGACGTTCACCATATTATACATATTGTCTGCCTGCTCATGATTGCTTGCAGCATTCCTTTGTCAAATTATGTTATGAGCATGGGAGGAATTTTCCTTTCAGTTAACTGGTTTTTAGAGTGGAATTGGAAAAAAAAATGGGAATTACTTAAAGCTAACAGATTAGCCGTAGTCTTGTCTGCATTTTTCTTTATTTGTAGTTTATGCCTAATTAAAACAGATAATTGGAGTATCGGTCTTGATAATCTTTTAAGTAAACTTCCCCTACTCTATACGCCGATTATAATGGCAACTTCAAAACCACTTGAGGGCAAAGCACAACGTATTGTGATTTTTGGTTTTATTTGTTCTGTCTTTTTTGCCACAATATACTCTGTCATTTATTTGCTCAATAATGATGTTGTTGACATCCGTGATATTTCCGTATTTATCTCACATATCCGTTTCAGCCTTTGTATAGTTTTAGCCATTTTTCTCTGCGGTTTTATAAGTTTTAATATAACCCACTATTCTAAAATTACCCGAACAATATTTTTGTTGGTTTCAGTATGGTTTGTCATATATCTATTTATAGCACAGACACTAACCGGTATATCCATCTTGATAATCGCCTCGGTTTTTATTCTTTTCAAGATGTTACTATCTCGTAAAAAAGACTTCCTCAGAAAAATTATTATCTATTCTTTCTCACTTTTGGTTTTAGGCTTTGCAGCATATGCTACTTACATTATTTATGATTATTATTCAGTAAAAACGCCTCTTAAATCGCAATTGGAAAGTACAACAAAAGAAGGGAATCTTTATCATCATGACCTTAACTCAATTTTAGAAAACGGCTCTCTGGTTTATTTGTATGTTTGTGAAGAAGAATTAAAAACGGAATGGGCAAAAAGAAGTGAACTTACATATAACGATTCTATTGAAACAACCATCATAAGGTACCTTAACTCCAAAGGATTGAGAAAAGATGGAGAAGGTATTAAAGCACTGAGTGATAAAGATATTAATAATATTGAACAGGGAATTGCTAACGTTGACTATTCATATGGATTTGGGCTTAAACGTTCTTTATATCCACTTTTATTCAGCTTTACTCTTTATGAAAAATACAATAAAATTGACCATTCTTCTATTTTGCAACGTATTGAATTATGGAAAGTAGGATTTCAAGTAATAAAGACCAATGTTCTCTTCGGTGTCGGAATTGGGGATCATAAATCGGCAATAGACAATCAACTTATTGCTCAAAATTCACCCTTAACCTACAAAAAAGAAATGGGGTGTCATAATCAATTTATAACTTATTGCCTGATGGGAGGTGTAATATTATTAATCTGTTTTTTATTCACTCTCGTTTATCCATTTTTAGAAAATAAAAATTCACACACCATACTCTATCAAATATTCTTTATCATCATATTCTTTTCGCTTTTTACCGAAGATACTTTAGAAACACAAGTAGGAATTACATTATATGCTTTTTTCAATTCTTTTTTACTATTTATTTTTGATAATAATAAAATAGCTAATGCCGGAATAAAAGAAACATAATATTGATTTTGAACTAGACGCTGTTTTAAGTTGTTTAAATAGCGAATTTAAAAATGGAAAATATGGAAAAACTCAATTTTACATCAGAAGTAATGGTATTTGAAAGTCGTTTTGAATTGCCCAAAGAGATTGAAGAATTATTGGTTATGGCAAGTGAAGCTGCTAAGAATGCCTATTCTCCCTATTCACATTTCAAGGTTGGTGCTGCCATATTATTAAATAACGGAGTAATTATCACCGGCAATAATCAGGAAAATGCCGCCTATCCTTCCGGATTATGCGCAGAAAGAACAGCTGCTTTTTATGCCTCATCTCAATATCCTGATGTTCCATTCTCCAGAATTGCCATCTCTTCTCATAGCGCCTTAAAACAGACTACAGAACCGGTCACTCCTTGTGGGGGATGCCGTCAGGCACTTATTGAATTTGAACAAAAATTTAATCAGAAAATTGAAATTATTCTTTCAGGAGATGTAGGAAAAGTATATATTTTCAAAAGTGTAGCTGATCTTCTACCCTTTTCATTTCACTCGGGTTATCTCCCTAAATAAACAAGCCTAATTTAATTTCTTAATTTCCCAATCAACATATTCAAATAAACAGCTTTCAATATTTTTGTATCTTTGCCCTCAAAATTATTACGAATGAAAAAAAATGCAGCCCTCATATTTTTTATGCTCATCTTATTGGTGCCATTTAGTAATGCACAATCTTCGCATGACACCCTTTCAAACAATAAAAAACCGGAAATAATCAGAGACCGTCTGATGGTTGATGTTTTCCACACTTTTTGGATGGGAATGCCTTCGTCCGTGAATGTAAATAAATTGCATCCCGGTTTTAACATCTCGGCTATGTGGGATTTCAAACTTCCAAATAAGGGGCCATTTTCATTCGGATTAGGTCTTGGAGTCAGCTATTATACTCAGTTTTCTGATGCACGTCTTGATATTGACCCAACTCCTTGGGTTATGAGATATTATGTTATTGATACGGCAAATATTGATTATGATCTGAACAGAATGACTTATATCAATTGTAATATTCCTCTTGAATTCAGGTATCGTCATCAAAATGGGTTTAAAATCAGTCTCGGAGTCAGACTCGGACTGGTTGCAGAAATTTCTCAGACTTACAAAGGGAAAAATCCTAATGGCAATGATGAAAAGATATGGATTAAAAATTATGAAATGTACAATAAACAGAAATATAATTTTGATGTTTATTTACGCACCGGATGGAAATATGTAAGTTTTTACTACTGTATTCAAGTAACAAAACTATTTCAGGACGGTAAAGGTCCTCAAATATATCCTATGTCAGTTGGTCTCACCTGGAATATATTCTAATAGATCAATAAAGTAATTCCTAAAATATAGGCAACAATAAATCCACATGCAAACCCCAAATACAATTGGGGTTGTTTTGTTTGACCGATTTTCATTTGTGAAACAGCCACAAAAGCTGAAATAAGAATAATTAAAGCTAATATTTCAAAATAAAAAATTGCTCCGAAATTAAGCATTATCAAATAAAAGCCAAAAAGTGTACCCCAAGCAGTTGAATGCCAATTTAACGGATATATAAAATTTAATATTAAAAGTAAAGCACTACCGGCGGCAAAAATAGAAAAGACATACAAATAAATTTGATCAATGTCTTTTAAATACCACATTCTCAAATTAAAAAGATAAAACAAAAGTAAGATGCCAAGAATAATGGATCCGTCTTTTTTAGAAGGTGAATCTATCTCTTTTATGATTGAAAATTTCTGACAAAATCTTATCACAAAAATAGGTAAAATGACCAAAGAAAAGAATAAAAAAACAAATAAAAAAATGATATTCTTTGGGTCAATACTAAACATCCCCAAAGCAAAAAACATCAGAATAAAATAATAAAGAGGTAATAAAAGTGGATGAAAAACAGCAGAAATAATTTTAAAGAAATTCATTAAGAACAGAATTATTAAAAGACAAGTGAACAACGATTACCTTAAAAGAGTAACTGTTCCAATTTTTTCATAGGGAGTTCCATCGGGATAAATATATTTTATCAAATAGACATAAACACCCAGTTCTGAAGATTTACCTAAACAGGTACCATCCCAGCCGGTATATGGATCAAAGGTTTGAAAAATCAGTTCCCCATTTCTTGAAAAAATTGAAAAACTATAATTATTAGTGCTCACAAAAGAATTAATTGGCATAAAAACCTTATTACTAAGACCATTTGGAGTGAATGCATTCGGGAGATAAGTGGTGGGCATTTGTTTAAGTGTTATACGATTAGACCTGCTTCTGTCACTAAATCCATAAGAGTTGGTCTCCTCAACAGCTTCAACATAATATTCAAAATCAGAACCAAAACTAAACAATCCTGACACATCATCCACATAAGTATTAAAATTATTTGGGGCAATGTTATCAATTTCAGCAAACATTTGTTCGGTTTGCAATTTTTGGAAAACTGAATAGCTATTTACTCCCATTTCCCAATTTCCATATGCCAACCATTGCAGTGTATTTCGATGAGCTTCATCGGCTGCTCCGGAAATAATAATATTGTGAGCTATATTAGATTCCGCCATTGAGATATCACATTCACTAATGATATTAACCCTGTAATAGTAAAAAGTATTTTGAACTGAAACAGCCTCATCTACAAAAATATAATCAGCAGCTCCCGAATAAGGAAGCGTAGAATATAATACAAAATTGAGATCATCTCCCACACTTCTGTAAACTTCCATTTTAGAAAACTCAAGAGAATCACCACTTGTGAAGATTCCGACTTCAATATTATCATCTATGACAGAAACATATCGAATATAGGCAAAATGATCTGATTCAGTAACGACAAATTGAAATTCGGCAGCAGCAGAGCTTGCTGTTACTGATGTATCAGCATTCATAGCCCTAACAATAACTTTATAAAAACTATTGGGCTGAACATTAGATAGCGTATAGTTGGTGACAGTTGCTGCTGTTTGTCCTGAATATTGAAGGGGCCCTCCATCTCTTGAATAGTAAATTTCATATCTTGAAAGACCACCCTTCATATTTTCGTATGGAGTCCAGGTTAAAAATGCTTTCTGTAAACATATATCCAACGTATATGATATATGCATAGTCTTTTGCAAATCAGTCATTGGAGATGAATTCATGCAACTATCCAAAGCAGCAATTCTGTAATTAAAAACTGAATTAGAGGGATCATTTATCAAATCAGTCCAGAAGGTATTATTTCTTCCATACACAGTATCAATAGGAATCCATAAATTACCCGGATCCAGATAATAAATAATATAAGCAATCGCATCCGTTGAAGTAGAAGGAGACCACCCTAAAACAATATTTCCCGAATTATAATCAACAGAAACACTGTCTAATACAGGAATTGAAGGATAAGTCATATCGGTAAATATATCACTTTGAATCCTGGATACATTTCGACAATTGGCTTGCATATCACTTAAAACGACTTTATAAGCAACCGTATTTTCACAAATATTAATAGTATCAATAAAAGAAAGGGAAGAAACCCCTCTCAGAAATACAAAATCTGCATCCGAAGGATTCTTTTTATAAATATCATAATTACTACTGTATGAAGGCAAAAGAGGCGACACAGGTGCAGCCCAGTTTAACTGTGCCAACCCGTTTCCGGGGTTGGTAAGATAAAATTCAATGGTAACCAAAGTATCTGATCTGAAAACACTACCGGAATTGGAAACAGCTGCAATATAATAATAAATTTTGGGATTTACATTGGCATTGGCATCAAGATGAACCGCGCTATTTACATCAGGGTTGCCGGGAATAATTGGAATTATTGTATTAAATAATGTAAAATTAGTACCATCAAGAGAATAAAATAACTCATACCTATTGAAACCGGTTAAATCAGTAGGATGCACCCACGTAAGCTGAACTGCACCGGTTGACAAAACGGCAACACAACGTAAACTGGGATAATTGAGAGCAAAAGTTTTCCCTACCAATAATAATAAAAGAAATGTAAGAATGGATATTGTTTTTTTCATTTTTTTATAACGTAAAATGCATTTAATTGGTATTTTGGATTAAAAATATTTTCCGACAATAATCCGTGAAAAATCATCGGGGATTAAATATTTTTGAGCTATATCTAAAACCCTTTGGAGAGTTATTTCATTTATTGCTGTGATTTTTTTAATAGGTAGAACCTTTTTCCTTATTTCACTATCTATTTTATATGGTAACATTAAAATTATCCTTATTTATCAGAGTTCAAATACTGAGATTAAGGTGCAAATATAGAATAATTTATCTGATTAAAGTCACTTGTCCTTTCTCGAGATGTGATTTTCCTGTAATATCTTTATAACTAATAATATAAACATATGAACCGGCTTTCATTTTCTGACCGTAAGATTCTCCGTCCCAACCAAATGAGATGTCTTTAGATTTGAAAAGCAACCTTCCTGACTGGTCAAAAATTGAAAATTCAAAATTCTGAACATCAAAAGAAGAATAGACTAAAAATAGATCATTCAAGCCATCTCCGTTTGGAGTAAACCCTTTAGGAATAAAAAGATTATAATTGGCTAAATCTGATTGCGGTGGTTCAACAGGATTGGTATTGACTTGTTGATCATTATCGGAATTTTCGCGAGAAGTTACCATTTCATCTTGCCTACTATCCTTCTTTACAACTTTATTATCCGGATGAATGGAATTTTCATTTGAATAAGAAACAGCAGGAGATACAATTTCAGAAATATTTCTTGATTGCGTAGAAGTTTTGGAAATAGTTGATTTAATAATCGGTGCCAGTTTCACAGAATTCTCATTTGAAAGAGGAACAGATTTATTTTCATTGACAACACCATTTTGAATATGTGATGGTTCTGAGGGAGTTTCAACAATAGTTTCTTTATTAAACGTCTTACTATTTGAGTCATTCTGGAAAACCGATTCAGTATTATTTACCTGATTAGAAGAGTGGTTATCAGTAGAAACAAGAGTAGATTTGTCGTCAATTCCGATAGTTAAATAAAGTAATAAGGAAACAACAGCAACCACAACCACTGCAGTTGTACTATAGAGGATGGCTCTTTTAACAAAATGAGCCTTATTATACTTCAGTACTTTTTCATTTTGTATTATTTTTTCCCACATATCATCGGGAGGGGTTTGCTCAAAATCAGCAAATTTATTTTTCAACAGTTCCCCGATATCAATCTCTTTCATAACATTATTATTTAAAATAATTCATTTTTTTTCCAGACTTCAATTTTAGACTTGAGTGATTGTTTTGCCTTGTACAATTGAGATCTCACAGTAGAATTACTACAATTAAGCATTTCTGCAATTTCTCCATAATCATACCCATCAATCTCTTTAAGGTTAAATACCGTTCTGTAACCCTCCGGCAGCTCATTAACCATTTTGACAATTACTTCCATCGGAATAGCAACATCACCAGGAAGTGAGGTATCTGGTATGTCTTCAGAGAGGTCATCTACTTCGAAAGCTCTTTTCAATGAACTTTTTTTTCGAAAATGAGAGACCAAAGTGTTGATGGTAAGTCTTTTCACCCAAAACCCCAAAGAACATTCATTGCGAAAGTTTTTAATATTCAGGAATATCTTTACAAAAGAATCCTGAAGAAGGTCTTCCGCCTCAGCCGTACTACCGGTAAAACGCTTACATACACCAAACAACTGACTTGCAAAGCGTTGATATAAAATCTTTTGATATTTAGGGTTCCCTGCAATACAGCCTTCAACAATATCTTTATCGCTTATCATTAGATTTTATTACGTTTTAACAGCATCATTATTGACGCAAAAAATGAATAGTTGTTGCCTGAAATTTTTTATTTTTGCAAAGGTAATTATTTATTCAATCTATGATTATTCCTGTAAACTATTTTCTTAATGATGATGTTTTATTTATTGCGGAAGATTTAATTGGAAAATATCTATTTACTTTAATTGACGGGCAAATAAGCGGCGGTATCATAACTGAAACTGAAGCATACAAAGGAACAAATGACCGGGCTTCTCATGCTTTCGGAGGAAAACATACTTCTCGAAATGAAATCATGTATGCAGAAGGAGGAGTTGTATATATTTATCTTTGTTACGGGATTCATTATCTTTTAAACTTTGTCACCAATAAGGCAACTATTCCGGATGCCGTGCTGATTCGTTCCATTTTCCCGACCCACGGAGAAGAGCTTATGTTAAAACGTTCCGGAAAAAATCAAATCACCCCGGATATTGGAAATGGCCCCGGGAAAGTGACTAAATTGCTGGGAATAACGCTTGCCGAAAACGGAATTGCAATCCCCTCCGATAAAATCTGGCTGGAAGAAAGAGAATTATCTATTAACAAGGAAAATATACAAAAAACTTCAAGAATTGGGGTTTCTTATGCCAAAGAGGATGCCTTACTGCCGTATCGTTTTGTAGTACCCAATAATTTTATTACTAAAGAAGTCAGTTGGTGATTGAGTGAAACTTTAATTAAATTCACTTTTTTATTATAAAAGAGCCCAACGCACAATCCAAACACTTTTTTTTGAGACAATAGTGTTGATGAAGTTCTAAAACAGCTTGAGAATAAAGGGCATTTCCTGACGGAAAGCCTGCCGATTTATAACATTGCGTTGTGCTATTTTCTTCAAAATCAATATTTTCTAACAAGCCAATTGCTTTTTCCTGAATTTTGTCTTCACCTGAAAATGTTCCAAATGCAAATAATAAAGGAATTAGGGTATTAATAAATATGAGATTTTCCGTCTTCTTTCCAAGATTGACCGGATGTTCTGTTGTGCACTTCCCAAAATGGTAATGGGTTTTCCAATATTCATGAGGCTCTTTCTTAAAATTTTTTAGTAAGGAATCAAATTCACCGGTAAAGAGATATTTATTTAAAACATCGGAAGTATTGTAAATAATTTCACTGAATTGAGCCAACCTGATGCAGGGGAAATTGGATGGTCGTAACCTTAAATAGTTCCAGTTTTTTTTGTGTATAGGTATCAAATCATATTTGTATCTTAGGTATCTGTATTCGTCTTGTAGCTGTATATAATAATCATCTTCCAACTCTTTTTCCAGCATTCCTGCCTGTCCAAAAATAATCGAATATAATTGTAATCTGTTGTTAGCATGATTACAGAGAATTTTGTATGGGATAGATTTTCCCAACAGGTCAAATGCCGGAGCATTGGTTTTAAATCCAAAATTGACTCCCAAAAGACGGAAAAAAGTTTCGTTCCAGTCACCGGAACAATTTCTCAGAATCTCAAAAATACTATTTTGTTTGCCCAACAAACGATCAACAGCAATCCCCGATAAGAATGAAGAAAATTGTAATGCGGGAAAATTCTTGACCTCAACCTTACAAGGCAATAGATTGTCCGAAAGGGATAGCTTTTGATATTCCTCGATCACTTTAATCGGGATATAGCTCTTTAATTCAAGCGTGGAAATATGTTCCCGATCGCTGCGATTAATAATACAATCGTTATTATAAACCACATGAAGTGCTACTGATTGATATTTAGGATCCAATTGATGCCTGTGTTTTATCCAGTCTGAACTGTTTACATGTATTTCCACATCTCCGGCCCAGGTAATAGCTCCAATTTTAATTATTGCCTGCTTAAAGTCGGGCCCGGCATCTTGATGAGGAAACCCGGGATGAATAATTTTAAGATCTTCATCATCAGTTGTTTTAAGATCTAAAAAGCGGAAAATTTTATTTTTCCATACGTAATGTAAAAAAGATTCTGTCATTTGAGAAGAGATTAGGAGTAGTATGCATCATCGACTATCTGATAGTTATTATGGTAGTTTGCCCAATAGTAAAGGAAAATTCACTTACCGAGCAACGGCAAAGATAGTGTTTTTTTACAATTAATTTAGCAATAAAAAAAATTAAGGAATCAAGGTAACATAACCTTTCTTAAAAAAAGATTTTCCGGCAACATCTTTATAAAAAATAACATAGTGAAGAACTGTAGAAACAGATAAGGGTTTTCCATTATAGGTTCCATCCCACCCTTGATCGACATCTGTTGTAGTAAAAACCACATTTCCCCATCTGTCATAAATTTGCATCAAATAATCCTCCGATGAAACATAGGTCAATACCGGTTTGAAAAGATCATTGAGTCCATTTCCATCAGGCGTGAAAGCATTTGGAACATAAATTATGGAAGATTCATTCACAATTAATTGCATTTCCATTGAATCAAGGCAATCATATTCATTAGCAACTGTCAACATTACCCTATAACGACCTGCATCGGAAAATGAGTGACTCAGGAACTGAGAATTTGAAAAACTCCCATCTCCAAAATCCCAAAACCATGAATTGGCCATCTGAGAGCAATCTCTAAAATCTACGGGACTATTTTCCAGAATATTGTTTTCTTTGCTGACGGTGAAGCAGGCTGTCGGACCTTCAATTTCATCAATTCTGAAACTATAGTCCACTTCGCAAACAGAATCATTAACTGTTATGGAATAATTTCCCGGAGCAAGATTATATCCCCTGGTGTTTTCATGAAACTGAACAGAATTCCACTCAATATTATAAATTCCGCTTCCCCCTGAAATATCCAGGATTATCCAACCATCATCCCGATCACAATGCGAGGGAGAAATCTCTTGAGTGGAAATTTGAGGAATAGAATTTGAAACGTAAAGTGACAAAGAGTCAAAGCAACCGTCAGCATCTTCGACCGATACCACATAATTTCCCTCGGATATTCCGGCTAAATAATCACTATTGCTATTCCCGTTTGACCAAAGATAATTTACAGGATCAGTACCCCCTTCGAGAAAAACTTTTATGGAGGCATTTGAAAGATTGCAGGTTTCATTAACTAAACTCTCAAGAAAAAGTTGAGGGAATGGTTTTCCAATCACAGAATCACGATAGGTTATAATACAGTTATTTGCATCTGATATTACGACAGAATATTCATTTTCATTGAGATTACCAATATCAGAAGTTGTGGCATTGTTGCTCCAAAGAAATTGATAAGGAATGGTGCCACCGGTGACTGTCAGGTCTATGGAGCCATTCGGCAAATTACATGTTGCATCAGTTTTGGTACCACTGACAACCAAATCAGCAGGCTGCGAAATAGCCACAGTAGTTGAAGTCTGAAAATTATTATAATCTGATACTGTAACATGATATTGACCGGCAGCAAGATTAATGGCGGAGTTTCCGTTTTGTATAGGATCAGTGTCCCATTGATAGGTATAGGGAGGCGTTCCCCCTTGAACAGACAAAGTTGCTGTACCATTATTTTCCCCGAAACAGGTAACATGTGAAAAAGCCAAAATCGAACAGGTCAAATTATCGGGGACAACAATCGGAACATTCAATGAAACAATATTATGACATTCATCACTGACTGTAATAGTGACTACACTATTTTGCACAGCCGGTGTGCCCGCCTCCGGATTCTGCGAAATAAGAAGCGCTTCTCGAGTTGTACAGTTATCCGAAGAGAGTAACCGAACGTCACTCCTAAGATCGGGAATAAGATACTGAGCGCTCACAACATCGGCCGGGTGCGACAATATTGTTCCGGTAATTACCGGTGCCAACGTATCCCTTATAATCATTGAAACCGTATCAGCTGCCACACAATTGTTTTGGTCAGTAACTATTACTGAGATATCGGCCTGATAATTACAATTTTCAGCATTAAACAAAAGAGCAACCGTATCATTATCAGAATTCTGTAGTCCGTTTCCGGTCCAGAGAAAGTGATAGTTGGGAGTGCCCCCTAAAACAGAAGCAGTGATCCTCTCTTGAAACAAATTCGGACAAATCTCATAATCCGGCAACTGAATATTAACTTCCGGCAATGGATTTACCACCACCTGAATTGATCCTATTTTAGCACAACCATTTGAAGAAGTAACTGTTACCGAATAAGAGGTACTAATATCAGGGTGAATGGTAATAGAAGAGTCTGTTTCTCCGGTATTCCACCTGTAACTTCCACTAGCGGAAGCTGTTAAAATAGTGGATTGCCTATAACAAATAAAATTATTGCCACTTATCGAAGCTTCCACAGATGGCAAAATGGTAATAGTTCTTGTAATGGAAGCAGTACAGCCAGAAGCTGAAGTTCCTGTAACAAAATAGGTTGAGGTTTCAGTAGGAAATACCGTGACAGAATTTTCGCTTTCTCCTGTACTCCAAATATAGTCATTTGCACCCGAAGCAATAAGAACTGCCGAATCTCCTTGGCAAATGGTTGATGAAGAGACTGACACATTCATTACTGGCAATGGATTTACGGTAACAACCAAACTTACTGAAGCGGAACAATTTCCATTGCTCCCTATGACAGTATAGGTTGTGTTAACCGTAGGAGTTACGTTGACTGTTGATGCAGTACCGAGGTTGTGACTCCAGCGATAGGAAGCAGCTCCGGCGGCAGAGAAAGTAACATTTTCTCCCCGACATAAAACTGCGTCATCAGGAGTTACCGAAATTTCCGGAATAGTATCAATAACTACATTGGTTACGGCAGTATCAGAAGAGGTACTGTTGCTCATAATTAAAGTATATACTCCTGACATTGAATTAGTAACATTCGAAATAACAGGATTTTGAAGCGATGAACTCCACCCGTTCGGGCCACTCCACTGATAGGTTGCTCCGGCAACAGAAGTATTGGACATGAGTTGCAATGTTGCCCCTTCACAAAGAGGTCCGTTATTACTCGCCTGTGCAAGTAAATTGCAATCTGTCGTTGAGGATGAAGAAGAAACAGCATTGAAAGTGATAGTCCCGTTTCCTCCATTATAATTGGTAATCAGTAGCAAATAGAACTCTCCCTGTTGTGCATTGGGTATATAACACCATTCTGTGGGTTGTCCCGAATAACTGCAATCTACCAAATTTCCAATCGGATAGCCGCCCATACTACTGGTATGATCTCCATCTGTTGGACGATGACTTGAATGATAGGTAGTAGTAAAGTCATAATATCTGCAACAAAGGAAATCCATAAAATCAGTTTGATTGGCGGCAATAAAAGGTCCCCAACAGGCAAAATCGACATCAATTCCGTACCCGTTAACTGAAACTTGCTGAATGAATATCAGCAAATCGCCCGGGTCATTGATTCGCATATAATACCATGCAGGACGGGGTGCTGAATATAAACAACCATAAGGTGTGCCACCGGTAAAAAAAGTATTTGCATTTCCGGAAGTGCCTGATGGATAGGATATAAAGGGATTTTCGTCCGTACAGAAAGGATTTGCGCCATCTGAACCGCAAGGAGAACCGGGCAATTGGGAAACCGCAATACAAGAAGAACAAGAAATTGTGGCACTCCATCCCGAACTTACCCCGGATGAATTTGATACAAATCTAAAAGTCAAACTATTTCCCGAAGAAATTATCTCAGGAGGCAGCGTATTCCCGGTTCGGGTCGAAAGCAAAGGCGAAGAAATAGAATTCCCATCATAAATATAAAGATAATCTCCGGCGGCGAGAGAAAAGGAAGAAAAATTGATGGAAAGATGATTCCCCGAGGAATATATTGTTTGTGTAATATCTTGATTATTCGAATAATTGGAATTTCCACCCGGGTCATACCATGTTCCCGAACAAGTGGTAATGGAATTTCCGGACATTGTAAATGTTTGACAATCTGCATTTATAATGTTGATGACAAAGAAAAAAAACAACAGCTCCCGTCTAAATTTCATTCTCACTCTTAAAAAGGGGACAAAAATAAGAATAAAATGCAATAAATTACATAAATAAGGTTATAAAAGGAAAAATTTTCAATAAAAAACTAATTGAATTTGAGGATAAGCGAAAAACTGATTTATTTACCTCATAAAAATAATATTATTCCTCGTCAGTCCAATATGGATTAAAAATATCTCCTATTCGATATCGCCAATTAGGAACAGGTGGAAGATGCCAATCAGAGTATTTTTTAGCTTTATATAAATCATCTTTAGTATAAATCAAATTATCAAAGCCGATAGTTTTATGATCTATTATTTCGACCATTTTAAGAAAATATCTTTTGTAAAATAAGTATCCATAAGTAAATTGAGGAATTTCAATCTGGAAATAATTACTTTCTTTATTTATAATCTTATATTCACCTTTAGCAAATGGAGCTTCAACAAAGTTCTCTAAAGGATAGATATATATTTCTATTTTTTGAATAGTTAAAAATGTATCTATTGGAATAGAAAACACATTTTCATCGCTTATATAAATGCTACTATAAAATCCATTCTTTTCTAAAAATTTGGTTTCAAAACTGCTATTTTTTGTAATATCACTATTTTTAATATCGCCTTTATCATAAATGATTTTTAGAAAATAGAAAAAATCATCCTGTTGAAATTCTATCATTTGAGATTTACTATTTTCATAAGGACTATTAATGATAATATTTACTACTGAAGAATTTTCTATTTTTTTTTCAACAACATTTAATAGTAAATCAGAACTATAGGTAAAATTTGTATCAGAAAACAAATAATATGCTTTATTTTTATATTTTACATATTTTCCATAACTCATCAAATTATCATCTCCATTTAGTACTCCCCTTTCTTTAGACAACTTTTTCTCATTTTTAAGACAATTTTATTTTTTTTAATTTGTTAGTTTATCTTCAGGTTCGGGAGAAAAAATCTTTACTTACTTCGTT
>JAGVVH010000368.1 GCA_019135895.1 Bacteroidota bacterium
ATCCTCTTGGTTAAGTTTAAAGCATTTAAAGAATATGAATTAACTGATGTTAATAAAGTAGCTCTTAAATATAACGAAAGACTGAGAGATATTGCAAAAACTCCTTTTATTCCTGAAGGATTTTACTCAAGTTGGGCACAATATACCTTGATTTTGAAAGACAAGGAACAACGTGACGGATTACAGGTATTTCTAAAAGAAAAAGGAATTCCCACTATGATTTATTATCCCAAACCCATGCATGAACAGAGTGCCTTCGACTTTCTGAATTATCCGAAAGGATCATCTCCTGTTACCGAATATCTCTGTGACCGCGTTCTGTCACTTCCGATGCATCCCTATCTTACAGATGAAATTATTGATCAGATATGCAATACCGTTAAGGAGTATATTCACTAAAACCTTCCCTTTATTCAGAAGGCTTTACGCTTAACATATATCCGGGTTTATCAATCCGGATTTTTTATTATTTTTGCACCTTAATATTTTTGCACCTTAAATTTAGCTTATGAAAAAATTAATATTCTTTATTTTCCTGATTTTTAGCACATTTTTTGCTAAAGCTGATGAGGGAATGTGGCTACCCCTCTTTCTAAAATACAATGAAGCTGAAATGCAACAGATGGGATTTAAGTTGACAGCAGAAGATGTATATAGTGTCAATAATCACAGCATGAAAGACGCCATTGTTCTATTCGGAGGCGGATGTACGGCAGAGCTTATTTCCCCCGAAGGGCTTATAATTACCAATCATCATTGCGGATACTCTTTTGTTCAGTCACACAGCACTCTGGAACATAATTATCTCCATAATGGGTTTTGGGCCAAGTCCTATGAAGAGGAAATTGCTAATCAGGGGCTTACTGTTACTTTTCTGATTCGAATGGAAGAGGTAACCGAGCAGGTATTAGCAGGAACTTCTAATGATATGTCAGAGGCAGAAAGAGAAAATATTATTAAAAAAAATATAGTAAAAATTCAGAACGAGGCTATCAAGGGAACATCCTATAGTGCAGTAATAAAATCCTTCTTTTATGGGAACCAATACTTTATGTTTGTTAACCAAACATATAAAGATGTTCGTCTTGTAGGTGTTCCACCTGAAAGTATCGGAAAATTCGGGGGTGATACTGACAATTGGATTTGGCCCCGTCATACGGGAGATTTCTCGCTTTATAGAATTTATACAGATTCCAATGGAAATCCTGCAGAATATTCAAAAGACAATATTCCTCTTAAATCAAAAAAATATTTCAAAATATCCACAGCCGGTGTTCATGAAAACGATTTCACTCTGATATTCGGATTTCCGGGCTCTACCGAGCAGTTTTTAACATCCGATGGGGTTGACATCCCATTGCCATTCATCAAAGAGGTGCCCGGTTGGATATTATGAAAAAGAACATGAATCTTTCCACAGAAATCAGACTGATGTATTCAGCAAAAGCCAATTTGATTGCCAACGGCTGGAAAAAATGGATTGGAGAAAATAAGGGAATCGTTGATTGCGATGTTATTAACATGAAGATTAAGGAAGAAAATGAAGTGCTTAACTGGATAAATGCTGACCCTGTACGTAAGAACAAATATGAAAACATTTTACCCGAAATAAAATCATTCTATAAAACATACACTCCAATTATTAAAAAACAAACCTACTTTTACGAAACATTTCATGCAATCGAATTATTTCGTTTTGCTTATCAGAATTTTATTCCAGTAATGAAGTCATGTAAAAGTGAAAACTTCTCTGCTAATGATTTTCTTGAAGCAAAATTGAAACTTAAAGAAAAAAGTACCGGTTTTTATACAAAATATCACAAACCTATTGATAAGGAGATCTTTGTTGAACTTCTCTATTACTATTTTAATACACTTGAGCCGGAATATATCTCTGAGGATCTAAAGCGTTTTATCAATATTCCAAAAGAGAATTTGGCAACTATGGCAGATGAGATTTATGAAAATTCTCCTTTTGCCGATATTGTTTCTTTAAATAAATTCATTGACAAAGCATCAAAAAGCGACTTCCTAAAACTTCAGAAATCTCTACTTTTTCAAATGCTGATTCCTGCCTATGATTACTATTACGCTAATATGAATTTAATGATTTCATCCGAGGATCACTTAGATCTGTTATATCGAGAGTATGTTAAAGTTATTATGTGAAGGTGTTATTGAAAAAGAAAATCCTGATATTTTTGATTATAGGGTTGAACCTAAATTGAAAACTCTTTTTGAAACGAAAGACTATGGCATTTATGCTAATGAGAAGGGAGAACTTCCGGTAGCCTTTATTGCCAGTAATCACACAACAGGAGGCAATTCCGGTAGTCCGGTTATCAATGCCAACGGAGACCTTATCGGAGTTAATTTTGACCGAGTTTGGGAAGGAACTATGAGTGACATTTATTACGATGTAAACCGCTGCCGAAATATAAGTCTTGATATCAGATACTTCCTCTTTATAGTGGATAAGTTTGCGGATGCCCAAAATATCATCAATGAACTGACGATTGTTAAGTGATTTTCATGACTTCTTTAAGATTATATAAAACTAAAATTTATGATTGACTTTTCAAAAATAGATCGTTTTTCAATCCCTTATGACATTTATAACCGTTACTTGAGGTTTACTCATAACTACATCTATTACAAGAAAGTAACAATTATTGGCAAAGAAAATATTCCACCAAAAGGAGTGCCTGTTTTTGTTATTTCAAATCATCAGAACGGTTTAATGGATGCTTTGGCTATTCTATATTTATTTCCTGACAAAAGACAACCTGTTTTCATCACAAGAGGCGATATTTTTAAGCGTGATATTATTGCAAGAATTTTCAGGTTTTTAAAAATGATCCCTACTTTTAGAAGCCGTGATGGGAACCTTAATGATGTGAGAAGCAATAACCTGACTTTTGATATTGCCGCCAATGTTCTTAAACGAGGAGGGACAATCGTTATGTTTCCGGAAGCTGCCCATCAAAAAGGACGTTATTTAGGCACTTTCAAAAAAGGGTTTCCCCGAGTGGCATTGGCAGCCGAAGAATATGCTGATTTTAAACTCGATTTGCAGATTCTGCCCCTTAATATCCACTACTCTGATTATTATAATTTCAGGGAAGAATTGTTAATTACTGTTGGAAAGCCATTTAAAATCAATCAATTTGAAAATTTATATAAATCTGAGCCAAATCAGGCTTATCTGGAAGTGAATGAACTTGCCCGTCAAAAGGTGAAAGAGATGGCGGTAGACGAAGACCCTGAATTTTTTAATCAATATGATTCTCTCAGAAATATGTTGCATAAATCAAGAGTTAAAGAGAAAGGTAATAATCCAAACGATATTGTGGAACTGAAAAAAGAAGATATGCTGATTGTTGATGGGTTAGATAAAATGAAGCATGAGAATCCCGGACAATTTGACAAGTTAATGAAATTGGTTGAAGAGTACGAAATTGGTATTAAAAATCTCAGATTGCGCGATTGGCTTATCAATAAAAATATTACACTCTTATCGTTACTTCTTAAGTCTGTGGGTTTGCTGTTTATGATTCCATTTTTTCTTTTCGGTCTTATTAACAATTTTATACCATTTTACATTCCTGAAATGTTAAAAAAGAAAATGGAAGACAGACAATTACATGCCTCTTTAAACTATCCTCCAAGTGTAATTCTTACTTTCCCTCTCATGTATCTCATTATTTTTATTTTAGCATGGACTATTTCAGACAAATTTTGGTTTGCAATACTCTATCTGATTGCGGCTTTTCTCTCACTTTTTGTTTTTTATGCCTTAAAAAAATGGTTTCTTAAATTAAAGGGTACATGGCACTATTACATGTTAAGAAGAAAACAAAATCAACTTTTGCTTCATCTTATGACAATTAAAAAGAAGATTTTAGAGTTGACAATTTCTATATAATAATTGAATGGACAAGAAGAATTTGGATCTAGAAACTGAAAGTATAGGAAAATTACTTTTCAACTATTCTCTTCCGGCTATTATAGCAACTACAGCAAGCTCTCTTTATAATATTATTGACAGAATTATTATTGGACAAGGAGTTGGCCCTTTAGCTATATCTGGTCTGGCTCTCACTTTCCCGATAATGAATCTTGCAGTAGCTTTTGGGACATTGGTTGGAGCAGGTGCTTCGGCTATGGTTTCCATCAGGATGGGGCAAAAAAAACGCACAGAAGCAATCCGAATTCTTGGCAATGCCTTTATGCTCAATATTGCTATCGGTATTATATTTTCGGTTTTAACGCTGATTTTTCTTGACCCCATTTTAAATCTATTTGGAGCCAGCGATGCAACTTTACCCTATGCACGTGATTTCATGAAAATAATTCTGATGGGAAATGTCATCACACATGTTTTTTTCGGATTGAATAATATCATGCGTGCCTCCGGTTATCCCGCCAAGGCAATGGTCTCTATTTTGCTGACTGTCGTAATCAATATTATTTTGGCCCCACTCTTTATTTTTGTCTTCCATTGGGGAATTAAAGGAGCAGCTTTTGCAACAGTAATTTCCCAAACAGTTGGTATGACATGGGTCTTAATACACTTCTTCAGCAAAAAACCCTATATCCATTTTTATCGCTCAGGGTGTCGAATATCTTTTAGAATTATTCGAGATATTTTTGCTATCGGGCTCTCTCCGTTTTTGATTCACACTGTCTCCAGTCTGGTCGCCATTATTATGAACCTGCAACTGAAAGTTTTTGGAGGTGACTTTGCTATAGGAGCATATGGTATTATCATCAGTATTACTTCTTTTATCGTGATGGTGGTCTTTGGATTAACACAAGGCATGCAACCTATTGTAGGTTATAACTATGGAGCACAACATATTGATCGTGTGGTTGCAACATTGAAAATCACCATTCTTTGGGCAACTGCAATAAGTGCTTTTGGCTTTCTTGCCGCTATGATTTTCCCGGTTCAAATCACTCATGCTTTTACTACTGATGCAGTTTTGGAAGCTTTTACTGTTAGGGGAATGAGATTAACCATGGCTGCTTTTATCTTTGTTGGGTTGCAGGTAGTGGTATCTAATTTTTTCCAATCAATCGGGAAAGCTAAAATTGCTATTTTTCTCTCCATGTCACGTCAGGTCATTTTCCTTATTCCTTTCTTACTTATTTTGCCACATTTTTATAAACTTGACGGTGTATGGATTGCTTCTCCTGCTGCTGATTTTCTTGCTGCTCTTACTACGGTGGGAATTTTATTATTTAATTATAATAAATTGAAGAAAAATAAACTCAACAGTGATATTTTAAATTATTGATATTTAATCTTTTTTTTATGAAAAAATTGAAGATTCCTCATACTTTTACGATAGTTTTTTCTATTATCATCGTTTGTGCCGTTATGACCTGGATTATTCCGGGAGGAGAATTTGCCCGGCAAACAGTCACTGTTGACGGCACAGAAAGAAGTGTAGTCATCCCTGATTCTTATCAGCAAGTGGATAATGTACCTCAGACTTGGCAAATTTTCACCTCATTTTTTAAAGGCTTTGAAAGGACTTCCTCCATTATTGTCTTCATTCTGATGATTGGCGGAGCCTTCTGGATTTTGAATTATACTAAGGCAATTGATATCGGCATTCTCTCTTTTCTCAAAGCAACTCAAAAAATCGGGCATAATAAGTTATTGAAATTTTTAGGCGTCAACAATATAATCATAGTTTTAATAATGATTATGTTCAGTCTTTTTGGTTCCATTTTTGGCATGAGCGAAGAGACGATAGCTTTTATTATCATTTTTGTGCCCCTTGCAATTTCAATGGGCTATGACTCTATTGTTGGAGTGTTAATGTGCTACGTGGCAGCACATGTTGGTTTTGCCGGAGCAATGCTTAATCCATTTACTATTGGTATTGCACAGGGATTGTCAGGTCTCCCAACTTTCTCGGGTATCGAATACCGTTTTATCTGTTGGCTGTTTCTAACTGTCCTTGTTATAGTTATTACTTTATGGTATGCCGCGCGAGTCAAAAAGAAACCTCAACGATCTATCATGTACGAAATTGACAGCTACTGGAGAGATAAAGCACTCGACATTAATTCTGAAGTAGAAATCCAAAAATCATCACTATCAACTTGGATAGTTTATGGAGTAATCTCTGTGGTGCTTCTCTTTTGCGCTCTCAAAATGCCTTTAACTAATATTGCTATCGGTGGAAACGAGTATAGTACAATGCTTTTCCCAATTATTGCCGGAGGCTTTATTATTTTGGGATTCTTTACTGCTCGTAAATCAGTGCATAATTTCATTTTAACCATTTTGCTTCTAACCATTATAGTTTTAGTAGTTGGAGTGTTGGGCTATCATTGGTATGTAATGGAAATCGCAGCTCTCTTCTTTGCAATGGGTTTTGCATCCGGATTTGCCTATAAACTAAAATTCGACCATTCAATAAGGCTTTTTTTAGACGGGTGCAAAGATATTATGGTGGCGGCATTGGTAGTAGGAATGGCCGGCGGTATTATTATTATTCTGGAAGACGGAAAAGTTATTGATTCTATTTTGAATGCTATTTCGCAAGCTATGACCGGTTCTGATGAGAAAGGGGCTGTTTGGGCAATGTATGTTATACAAAATGGAATTAATATTTTGATTCCCTCAGGCTCAGCAAAAGCAGCTCTCACCATTCCCATGATGGCCGAATTTTCAGATATTGTCGGGGTTTCCCGACAGATTACAGTCCTGGCTTTCCAATTTGGCGATGGCTTTACCAATATGATTACTCCAACTTCCGGGGTGCTTATTGGGGTTTTAGGTGTTGCTCGGATTCCTTATGCCAAATGGTTTAAGTTCATTTGGCCTTTTATTCTGTTGTTGATTTTCCTGGGATTCTTTTTGCTCCTTCCACCCATTTATTTGAACTTTAACGGGTTCTAAGAAAAATACTGGTAAAAATTCTAATTACATACCATAAGGAAAGGGCTACTCAAAAAATTTTGAATAGCCCTTTTTCTATTTAATGGAGCGGAAAACGAGACTCGAACTCGCGACCCCGACCTTGGCAAGGTCGTGCTCTACCAACTGAGCTACTTCCGCATTATTTTCCGTACCTCGGGCGGGACTTGAACCCGCACGAACGCAATGTTCACGGGATTTTAAGTCCCGCGTGTCTACCAATTCCACCACCAAGGCATCTTCAAAGAACGCAACTTTGAGGCCGCAAAAATACATTTTTTTTCAATAACTGCAAACTATTGATGAAATTTTTTCTATTTCATTTTTAATATCAACTGTTTTTATTATTTTTGCCATCAATAATACGAATCAATTAAAAGAATCTCCCAATATGAAACTATTACTAATCAGTAATTCTACCAATTACAAAGAGCCATATCTTGGTTGGTGTTTGCCTCTAATCAACGATTTTTTAAAAAACGAAAAGAAGAACATTCTCTTTTTCCCATTTGCCGGTGTTAAAATCAACGGGAAGAACTTTCCGTCAAGTTACGATGCCTATACGGAGCGTGTATCTTCTATTTTTTCTCAATATGGCTTTAATGTAAAATCTGTTCTCGCAGTGAATAATCCAATAGAAGCAGTCAATAATGCAGAAATTATTATGGTTGGCGGTGGTAATACTTTTAATTTGGTTGCAGAAATTCACCATTACGGACTTATTGAGCCTGTACGCCGCAAAGTGATGGAAGGGACTCCTTTCTTTGGCTGGAGCGCCGGAGCAAATGTTGCCTGCCCTACCCTACGCACTACCAACGACATGCCCATTGTGATGCCAAAAAGCTTTGACTGTTTCGATTTTGTACCTTTCCAGATTAACCCACACTACATTGACCCCTATCCGGAAGAAGTTAGTGATGCCATTCGCCATGGCGGAGAATCACGCCAAGACCGTATCAATGAATTTCTTGCCGTAAATCCACAAATAACGGTTGTGGGTCTGCGGGAAGCTACCGCTCTCTGGATAGAAAATGAAAGAATTACACTTAAAGGAATTCGCCCAATGCGTGTAATGAAACATGAACAGGAAGCTATTGAGATTGAACCGGGAAGTAGTTTTGATTTTGCTTTAAGAAAAATATAAACTTTAAATACAAATAAACATGGCTAATCTTTCAGTAAAATATATGGGGTTTGATATGCCAAGCCCTTTAATTTTGGGTAGTTGCGGTTTAACCAACTCTATCGACAATTTGCAGAAAGCTGAAAAAGCCGGCTTCGGAGGCATTGTCCTCAAGTCGATTTTCGAAGAACAGATTCTGAATGAAATTTCTCTGACTTATAATAAATTTGAAGACTTTTCACACACTCACGCCTATGACTATATTGCCCAATATCATGAAATGGCTTCTTTTGAGAAGTACCTCAACTTTATTCGCCAGGCTACTTCGTCAGTATCTATCCCGGTGATTGCAAGTGTTAATTGCTTTTCATCCAACATCTGGATAAAATATGCCAAAGCCATTCAGGATGCCGGTGCAAAAGCATTGGAAGTAAACTATTTTATTCTACCTTTCGACTTTAATAAAAAAGCTGAAGACTACTACAAATCCTATTTTACGCTGATTGAAGAGCTTAAAAAGCAGCTTTCTATTCCGATTGCCATCAAAACATCAAGTTATTTCACAGACTTGAGTTATTTTATAAAACAGCTTTCTTACACAGGAATTGATGCTTTGGTACTTTTCAATCGTTTCCATTCTCCGGACATCAATCTTGACAAAATGGAATTTACTTCTACAAATAACTTAAGTCGTCCGGAAGAGCTTCCAAACACCCTTCGCTGGGTAGGAATTTTGAGTGATCATCTTCGCTGCGATCTTTCCGCCACTACCGGCTGTCATGATTCCAAAGGACTGATAAAGCTTATCTTGGCAGGCGCTAACACAGTTCAGGCTGCATCTGTCTTTTACAAAAAAGGTATTGAATACGGAGCTGTCATGCTGAATGAACTCAATGTTTGGATGGAGCAGAAAGGCTTTAATAAAATTGCTGATTTTAAATCCAAAATGACTTATTCAAAACTTGAAGACCCTGGTGTATATGCCAGAATTCAGTTTATGAAATATATGTCCGGGATTGAATAAATTTTCTTTTTTTTACTTTAAAACACTTTTAAACTATGGGAAAAACATTTGTTGAAAAAATTTTACAGGCTGACTGCGGAAGTATTGTATTTGCCAGACCTAATATTGTCCTTACTCATGATAACAGTGCCAGTATCGCTGCAACATTTGCAAAGATGAACGGGGAAAAGGTAGCAGACCCGAATCAACTATTGATTGTTTTGGATCATAATGCACCTCCAACTTCATCCACCTTGGCTGATGACTATCAGAAGATCCGTGAATTTGTCAAAAAACAAGGTATTACCAAGTTCCATGATGTTGGGAAAGGAATTTGCCACCAAATAATGTCTGAATATGCAAAACCCGGAATGATTATTGTGGGAGTTCCTGAATCTGTAAAAATCACTTTGAAGGGAGAACTTCAAGAAGGAGTGTATGCCAAAGATTTGGCATTATGGATTATCGGAATGATAGGCTCCGACGGAGCAGATTATATGTCTATAGAATATCATGGTGATGGGGTTAAAACTCTTTCTATTTCTGACCGAATGACTCTGGCAAATCTGGCCTCTGAAATGGGTTATAGGACAGAAAGTTATCGGAATTTGGGCTGACAAAGATGCAAAGTATCTGAAAGAATTCACCATTGATTTAAGCACCATCTTCCCGGTTGTGGCAGCTCCGCATCATGTAGATAATGTCAAGTCTGTTTCAGAAGTACAAGGGACAAAACTACATCAGGCAGTTATAGGCACCTGCACAAATGGCAGGATAGAAGACATAAGAATTGCCGCTGCTATTTTAAAAGGGAAAAAGATCCCCGATGGCTTCCAATTATTGATAATTCCTGCTTCTCAAAAAATATATTTGCAGGCAATGGACGAAGGTCTTATCAGAATATTCATGGAAGCCGGAGCAAGTGTTTTGGCTCCTTCCTGTGGTCCGTGTCTGGGCACTGGTCAAGGCATTCCGGCAAGTAATATTAATATTATTTCCACTGCAAATCGTAATTTCAAGGGACGGATGGGAAATAAGGAAAGCTTTATCTACCTTGCTTCTCCCGCTACAGTGGCACATTCTGCCTTAAAAGGTGAAATTGTTGATCCAAGAGGCAGCATTAGTGACGACAAATTCCCTTATCCAAAAAAACAGGTCAGCACTGTTGATATAGCAAAAGGAGATAACCGCCTTGAAAACAAAGTTTGGAACTATTCCGATATTCACAATATGAATACCGATGTAATGTTTGCAGGCAACCTTACGTACAATGTCAAAAGTTCAGATCCGGAAAAGATAATGCCCCATCTCTTTGCAGGTGTTGATGAGTCATTTGCAACAAAAGTAAATTCCGGAGATATTATCATTGCCGGTCTTAATTTTGGGTGTGGCAGTTCTCGCGAACATCCGGCAGTAGGTCTGGCATTTGCCGGGGTTGAAGCAGTCATTTGCAAATCGGTTAACCGTATTTTTTACCGTTCATCGGTTAATCAAGGATTGCCAATTTTAGTTGTACCGGAGGCAGTAGATGCATTCAAACAAGGAGATAAGGTATCTGTTGATTTTCAAAAGGGAATTATTAGAATTGCAGGAAATGAGTTCACCTTTGCCCCGCTTCCCGATAAATTATTAGGCATCTTTAAAGCTAAAGGATTAGCCAATTATCTCAAAAATAATTTATAATAGCAAAACGAATTGTCGTTTTTCATTATTAAATATTGTTTGACTTCTTTCGCGATTATCTGTCAGGAAATTCAGTAATTATTGTGTTTAATATCAAGCGTGATATTAGCTGACAAAACAAAAAATTTCTATTTCAAGAAATATTAACCGAAATAATAATCTGAAAAATTATAAAGAATTGTTTTAAGCTACAATTTCTTTTTGGGGAATTGATAGTCTGAAAATACAAAGGGAAATAAAAAGAGCCATAAAATCGACTCCCGCTTGTCGTTCGAGCATAGATTCCACCAACATGTTCAGTGCTATTATGATAATAAAAAGAAATAATAAAATATCCCGTTTTTTTAATGCATATATAAAAGGAATCACAATAAAAGAAATGAGAATCAACAATCCTGCTATCCCCAATGCCAGAAAAGTCTGAAGGTATTGATTGTGCGCATTTAACTGTTTTTGGAGAATATAGGTCAGCTTTTCGTTTTTATATTGATTTATCAATACATCTTTCACATCACCGGTTCCAACGCCAAATGGAAGATTATCTATTGCCAGATTCCTGGTTACTTTCCAAACGACAATACGCTGCATTGTACTCTCTTGAGGATTGTTAATACTTTGAGTATTCTCCAAATTATGAACTGCTGCCCCCATTCTATTGACAGGGATCGTAATCAGTTTTATAAAAATAATGGGAATTGTAAGAAACAAGAGGATAAATAAAACTGTGAATAAGCACCTTTTTTTCTTAAAATTAATCAAATATAGACCAAAAATAAAGAAAATAACAGCAAAGACTAAGAGTCCTGATTTTGACTGAAGAAGGAAAATATAAACAATTAATATTGGGATGGAAATCCATAGTAAAATTTTCAGATTTCTTTTTGGTCTGACAGGGTTTATAAATAAAAAATAGAGCGAAAAGACTACAGAGAGGCACATAAACATTGAGCTATAAGAAGGATGCATAAAACGAGACAATTCCAAATAAAAGAAATTTCGAATTCTGCCATCATTAGCAAAATCAAATGAAGCCATCACGATATTAGTGATTGCAAGCAATGAACATGAAAATAAAAATACAAGAAAAATTGTATTAATTCTTTTGGTTGTAAGAACCTCGGGATGAACAGTAAAAATAAGCAATGGAGCTGCTAAAAGCAAACTTTTACTTTCAAGAATACTAAAAGCATTTGGAAAATTATCGGTATAAATCAGTCCGATAATATAGATTAAATACAAAGAAATAAAAAGAATAAAAAAATATTTTCCCGGTTTTTGTTTGAGACAGCAAATCTTTTCTTTCCAATTCCACTCTGCAATCCAATTAATCATCATAAGCAATGCTATTGGAAGTATTAGATAAATTGTAAAAGGCAATGTTCCTACAGCAAGAAGTAGAAGTAAATAAAAGAGTTGAGAATGAAAATAAGATTTCCGGAGAGGCATAATAAAAAATTTATTCAGTTTTCTGCTTCAAAAGAAGCATCTTTTCTAATAATATCAAATCTTCTTTGTGAGTCACTTTAAAATTTTCGTAATTCCCATCGACAATAAATATTGGTTCTTCAGGCAAATAGTGAAAGACCACCCCGCAGTCATCTGTATGAGAGAAATTATTATCAGCCATGGCCAAATTGTATGCTTTTTTAAGTATATTGAATTTAAAAGCCTGTGGAGTTTGGGCATTTCGCAACCATTGACGGTCAGGAACCATAGTAATCTTATTATCGGAAGAAGCTTTAATGATCGTATCAACTGCAGGAACAGCAACCATAACAGCATTATATTGATTCAATGCTTTAAGTACATTATCAATAACAGAATGATTAACCAAAGGGCGGACAGCATCGTGAAGGAGAATATTAAAATCTCCCCTATTATCAAAAGCTTTCAGTGCTGCCAGAGTTGATTGATAGCGTTCCTGCCCTCCGATAACTATTTTCCTGACTTTAGTAAATTTATTTTCCATTACCGACATGGGAAACTGTTTTGGAGTTTCTGTTCCGAATCTCAGGCCGGAGCCTCCGGCTAAAATCACTGCTATATTCTTCATAGATTACAATTTATGAATTAGCATTAGATAATTCTCTATAGACTTTTTCACCGGCATCTCCATTTCCATAAAGTCTATTTGCAAAATTCCCTTTCATATTTTCAGACAGATAATTAAAGCCATAAAGAATTCTTCCTCGATCACTACCCGCAAGTATATTAAAGTTATTATCGACCAATTCCACCCATTCGGTTTCATCGCGTAAAGTAATGCAGTATTTCTCAAAGAAATAGGCTTCCTTTTGCAATCCCCCGCTATCAGTCATCACCAGTGAGCAATGTTTAAGGAGCCACACCATTTCAAGATAGCCAACCGGCTCAATGAAACGGATGGCACTTTTTTGAAAATCAAAATTTATATCGGCAAGTTTAGCTCTCGTTCTGGGATGCAGGGGCAACACAACAACGCATTTCAGGGAAATATCTTCAAGAGCAGAGATTATTTCCAACAACCGCTCTTTATCATCAGTATTCTCGGCACGGTGGAGAGTACAAATTACAAACTTATCAGGCAGTTCAAAATTGGGCTTTTTAGCTTTTGCACTATAAAAAATTGCGGCATCCTGCATTACATCACCATTTTTTATAATCCGCGTCGGAAAATTATCAAATCCTTCCCTTTTAAGATTTTCGATAGCCAAATCCGTTGGGCAAAAGAGCATGTCGCTTATTCTGTCTGTCAGAATTCGGTTTATTTCCTCCGGCATTTTCATATTGAAAGAGCGCAATCCGGCTTCCACATGGGCCACCCTAATATGCAATTTCTTGGCAGCCAAAGCTCCTGAAAGTGTAGAATTTGTATCCCCGTATACCAAAACCCAATCCGGATTTTCTTTAAGCAACACCCCTTCAATCTTTTCTATCATCTGACCGGTCATAGCTCCGTGAGAAAGAGAATTAATATTCAGATTATAATGGGGTTGCGGGATCGACATCTCTTCAAAAAAAACATTCGACATATTGGCATCAAAATGCTGTCCGGTATGTACTAAAATCTCCTCCACCTCTTTATGGGCAGCAAAAACTCTGCTCACAACAGCTGCTTTTATGAATTGAGGTCTTGCTCCGACAACAGTAACAATTTTCATTTTCATTTCAATTTAATCATAATTTCCAAAAATCTTCTGCCCAAAACATCATAAGTATGATGCCGATTTACAAAAGCAAAGCCATTATTCCCCAAACGTATTCTTTCTTCATTATCAACATGGAGCAAAGTAGAAATAGCCATTTTTATATTTTCAACATTATCGGGTTCGACAGAGATACCGCAATCAGCTTCCCGAACAGGGTTGTTTCCTGCATCAATAGCCTGTATAATAGGTTTTTGAGCCATCATATAGTCAAACAGTTTATTTGGACTAATTCCAAACCTAAAGAGTGATTGTCTTTGAAGTCCAATATATAAGACATCCATTTGGGACAAGAAAGAGGGAATTGCATTTTTAACAATTGGAGAGAGAAAATAAACATTGTTAATAAGCTTATTTTTTACATACAATGTCAATTTTTCTTTTTCCTGCCCTGTTCCGACCAGAATCAAGGCAACATTTTCGTTTTCCAATTCGGCAACTGCATCAATAACGGCTTTCAATGAATTGGCAATTCCGTGAGCTCCTGCATAACCGATAAGGAATTTATAATCACTTTTAAGCTTTTGAATAAGAAGCTGATGCTCCGAAGGTAAGGGAGTTGGATTCTCCCATTCAGATTTCACAATCCCATTTGGAACATAATGAAACTTACCATCCTTAAGACCTTGTTGTTTGCAATGATTTTCAGCCTTTGGCAACATAGATACTACCGCATCACAATTTTTATACGCATAATTTTCAGCCATTTGCATCACTTTAACAAATGGGTGATTCTTGGAAAAGCCGCCAAGCTCAATTGGTGAAAGAGGCCATAAATCATGAATTTCGTATATGTACTTAGCTTTAAATTTTCGGGCAATTTTCTTTGCAGGAAAATTATCCAATGGGTATGTTGATGAAGCAATTACAACATCTGTCTTAAATTTTTTAAAAAGTTTCTTGGGAAGAAAATAAAGTTTCAATACAAAAAGAAGCATTGAAATAATCCTTCCGAGTCCATTTCCCTTATATTGATTTGTTTTAATCCAATAAACAGGGACCTTCCCAATCCGTTCAAATCTGTGATGAGGTTGTTTTTTCCTAAGGTGTGAAAAAGAAGCTCCGATAATCAGAACATGATGTCCTTTTTTTATCCATTCATTTGCAAGATAATAAGGACGAAATTCCATTCCTAACTCAGGACCACCAGCATAATGATTGATGAGGAGAATATTCATTCCTATTTTTTTTCTGCAAATAATTATTGCAAAAATACGACAATTATCTATTTTTTGTTGTCATTTTTTGATATATATTGATCATTTGCTTCACATTTTCATTCCAATCATATAACTTTTCCACCTGTTTTCTTCCGTAAGTCCCCATTTGAGTAATCAGAGAACGATTATAAATAAAAACTTGAATAGCTGCTGCGGCAGCATCCGGATTCTGTTTAGGAACAATAAATCCGCTGTATTCATGAGAGACAATCTCAGTAAATCCTTCAGCATCAGAAACCACCACCGGACATTCACAAGCCATAGCCTCGATGGCGGCAACCCCGAAACTCTCTTTATTTGACAAAAAAACTGCAACATCAAACCCATTGTAAATTTTTGGCAATTCGGAATGATCGATAAAACCGATAAAATCCACCTTGTTTATGATTCCCAATTCTTCAGCAAGTTTTTTGAGTCTATTTTCTTCCGGACCTCTTCCTGCTATCTGCAACGTAAGATTAACACCGGGATTATTCATTACCAATAATTTGAAAGCTTTAATCAATATGTCTATCCCGTATATTTGCTGAAGTGACTTTACATTTCCAATTACAAAACTGTCATGATTTTTAATGCTGTCTTTCTTTTTAAACAAATCCAAATCAACACCGAAAGGAGTAATTACAATATTTTTAGAAGTATAGCGATTAGTTTCCCTGGCCATAACAGTACTAGTTGACAATATCTGATCTGCTTTTGAAAGATTATATTTCAAAATAACCTTGTGGAGGATTGAAAGCTCAGGACTCCCATAAACATCGCTTCCCCATACGGAAAGAACAAACGGATGAAATCCCGACATAGCTCCCAACAGCCCGTAACTGGTGGCATAATGAGCATGGACAATATCCGGTTCAAAGGCAGCTATTTTCTTTTTGACTATTTGTGATGCTCTGAGATACCCGACTTTTCCCAACACCCAATCAATTAATTTATTAGAAGAACTTTTAAAAGTATAATTATAAACTTCTACATTATCAAACTGCGCATAATAAGAAGTATCAGCATGATTTAATCCAAATAGATAAATTTTGAAATTCTCCTTTGACAAAGCCGTTATCCATCTTTTAGTGTGAATACTGTCGATATAGGAAAGCATGAACAGTTTTATCATAGCTATAATTATTTATTGATAACTGAAAGAAGTTTTTCGAATCCGTTTTTACGTGAGAATTGAGTGTATTTCCAATCCAAATATTCATTTCTAAGAAGGCTATCCATAGCTTCTTTAATTGCATTTTTTTCATTAATAGCCCAAACAACATTCGGATTATCGCGAACAATCTGCTGCAAATTTCCTGTTTTGACTTCCCCTTTTGTAATAATCAAAATCTTCAACTTTGCAGCAAAATAGTCAAAAATCTTAGTTGTGGATTCGAACTCTTTCCCTCCGGTAATAATAACTCCAATAGAAACCTTTTTTAATAAATCCACCGTTTGCTGATAGGTCTGAAAACCATGATTAATAATTCTATTATTTGAAACCGGCAGATCAGCATTGCCACAATAATGAAAAATAGGCTGCTCAGGATGGAAAACAACTTCATTAAGAAACAATTCAGGGCTTCTATCATGATGAAATGCCCCTGCATAAATAAAAGCTTTTCCATCTTTTGTTGCAATATCAACATCTCCGAATTCTCTTTCGTCATAACCATTCTCAATAACAACACTTTCGGGTGGTGTTATAAATAGTTTCTCACAGTAGTCATTCACAGCAATAACACAATCTGCATTTCTATTAAAGCTCTTCTCAAAAATTTCCTTGATTTTTCTTTTTAGAATAAAATTATCAAAACGGGGGTTAATAGCAAAAGGATCACGATAATCGAGAATAATTTTGACAGTAGGGAGTTTTTTCCTTATTTTCCTCACGCTCATAAAGTAGAGAAACGGACCACCGGTGAGCAAAACAACATCATTTTCAGACAACAAATTATCCTTAATCAGTAAATTTGTCAATTTTTTTTCCCAAAAGAAACTCTTATCCCGAATAATACGCGACAAAAATCCATTTTCAGAATCAAGGGGAATTCTTATGATGTTTTCTTCTGTATTGCCCTCTTCTGCTGTAATCAAAGTGACAGGGAACCCTTTTTTTTTGAGCATTTCAAACCAGTAAGAAATCCTTAGAACGCCTACTCCTTTAAAAGGTTTGTAGCGGAAAGAAACCAGAAATATATGTTTACTATGGGTCATCAATATGTTATTTTTAAGAACGAAAGATATTGAATTTTAATAAATAATAATGATATAGGCCTAAAAAACAAACGCAACAATAGATCTGAAAGACAAGGAGATGATTTATAAAAGAAGCATTTGAAGAGGGCATTCTTTTTACCTTTCAGACGATTACCAATCTCTTTATCATAGTAGCGGGATATTAATTTAAGCACACGCAAACGGTCATTTTTTGTTGGTAAAGGTTTACATGAATAAGAATCTATTAATTTCACCACAAGACTTGTGATTCGTCCCTGCATCAATTTTAGGCAAATATCATTTTCTTTCAAATAATCAGCAAGTTCTTGCGCAACCAATTCCTGTCGTTTGAGCCAATCCGCCAAAAGAGATAATGGCCATTTAACAGTGGTTAAATTTCCATGGCTCTGAATGTAATGATAATGCTCCTCCGGCAACAAGCTGATAGAATTAATATGGCAACAGTATTGGGAAGTAAAAACCATATCTTCACCTAATGACATATTAGTATCAAAACGAATTTTGTTTTTTTCAATAATATCTCTTTTAAAAATCTTACTCCAAGTAGAATTATAAGTAAAATCAATCTCCTCAATAACATGAAGAATTCCCTTTCCGACATTATCATTCACATAGCGACCTGAAGTCAGAGAACGAATAGACTGATTAGAAGTTGACTCAACAATAACTCCTTGAAAGATAATATCATCGTCATTAGAAAAATGATTGGCATAACTTTGCAGCCAATCATGATCTGCCCAATCATCGGAATCTGCAAAGAGAATCCATTTCCCGGAAGCATTGTCAAGGCCCAAATTTCTTGCAGCGCTAACGCCTTTATTATCCTGATGATAAACTTTAACCCTGGGATCAATTTGTTGATAGTAATCGCAAATTTTTCCGGAATTATCAGGAGAGCCATCGTCAATCAACAGTAGTTCAAAATCAGCATAAGATTGGTGTAAGACTGAATCAATACATACAGAAAGGTATTTTTCAACTTTATAAACAGGAACGATGACCGATATTTGAGGATTCATAATTTTCTATTTCAATGAATTAATTAAAAAAGAGATTGCCTCTTCGCGTTTTGTATCCAAGAGGGCATTCACCTTTTCCCAGTCAATTGCATCAGTAAGGAGCTCCATCGGCAACTCGTTAGTGTTCAAGAGAAGGCGATTTTCCAAGCCAAACATTTTCAGCAAGGAAGAAAAACGAGCCATTCCCCTTTCATTATTGCCAACAACAAGAAATGGTTTTTTAAACAAAATGGAAAAGATAGAGCCATGGAAAGAATCGGTCACAATAAAGCGGGCGTTGGCAAATGATTGTAGCCAACGAGAAACCGGAATTTGACTATCTCCGGGATTTAATAAAGAGGTAACCAGGGACAATTTATTGCCGACAAGCGAGCAAAGGACCTCTTTACTTTCATTATAATCAAGCATATAGGCCAGCAATTCAGAATTTTCAGCAGAAGAATCCGAATTCATCAGCGGAGCATAGTCTTTAGGGGAAAGTAAAAGCGTGGGATCAATCAACTGAACAGCTTGAACATTAAGATGTTGACGACATAAAACAACTCCTGAATCCTCTCTGACAGATACTGCATTGAATTTCTGCAATAAAGTAGCAAGCTCCTTCGTCATCTTTTCATCATATTCCCACTCATCCACCCCGAAAGAAGCAGCATAACTAATTCTTTTTACCCAATTATCCTTCACAAAATCGAGAAAAAAATTCTTCTTAATGGAACGGCAATACTTTTCACGCCAAATTTGGTCACTACCCACTACAAATGCATCAAAATGCTGCCGATTGAGTTTTTCAAGTTTGCTGTCACCATCAATCAAAGCAGTACGGGGGACTATGTTCTTTTGAACAAAATAGCCAATTTCAGTAATCGGAGATTTCCTGTTTAAAATAGTTTTTATCAGCTCTTTTACAAAGTTTATAAAATCACGACTCTTATTTTCAGCACGATCTATCAGGAGTACCTCATGACCAAGTTTCCTGATAACTGATTGTAGCGCATAGGCTTGCAAAGCACCACCAATATTCATGCGAAGGGGTAACGTCAACAATCCTATTTTCATCGTTATTTTCTTATAATTTTCAAAATTATGCTTTTTAATTTATCCAAAGCAGCAGGTTTCAAACAATCATTAATCAGACAATCCGCTTTAATTTTATTTTTATTCAACAAAGCAAAAAATCGCGCTCTATTGGGATGACAAGTTGATGAGTACTCAATAGAAGGATTTCCTGCCAATGCCTGTTTGTAGTCGATTTCTATACAATCCGGAGACAAACAATTAAACAAATCCACTCCTTTTTGTGAAAGGGCAATAACCAGACTAACCCCTTTATCATCATCAAATTCAGGGTAATAATTGCGAATTCCCCAAAAATCCCCTAATACAATATCTGCCCCACTTGTAAAAGCCTTGCTAACACAATGATGACAGGAAGGACGCAAATAGAGATTTCTAAGAAAACCTTTCATAAAAAGATTCTGAGAAGCAGGTTCTGTGAACAATACTGACCCTGATATCGAATCGGAAATAGTAAAATTATAGTGCTGCCATCCATTTTGTTTATCTCTAAAATTGACCGAGGCATGATTTAGGTTGATATTTAGCGTGTCTAAATAATGGCGCCATACTTTCGGTGAAGGCACCCCGTGACAAACCACTTCAATAGTCAATAAATCAGCATAATCTCGATGCAAATAGTGGTTCAGCCCTGCAATCTGACAGGGAGTTCCACTAAAAAGCACCTTCCTCCCAGAATCCAGAAAATGAGCCGCTTGCCGGTAACAATGGTCAATATTCCCCTGAATGTATTTACTTCCCATGAATCTATTCAGTTCAGCAAGTGATTCGGTAAAGTTATGTTCTACCTGCATGCTGTCATTATAACAAGCTCCGAAAACAACGCCTCCTTCATGAATAATTCTTTCGGCAATCAGAGAAAAAATCCCACCGGAAGAGCTTTCAAGTCGAATAGAAGAATTTCTGTTTTTGGCAGCAAAAGTTTCAAGTGGCTCTTTTCGCTGAAAGGGATTTAAAACAGGACAAACATTCTCACACAATTTGCACTCGGTACAGCTATCTTTATTCACAATCGGATAAAGAAATCCCTCACTGTTCTCTCTCATTTCAATACTGCCAACAGGGCATGCATTAAAACATGCCGCGCAACCACTACAAAACCTTAAGTCAGCTAATTCCGGCATATCATACTATTTTCGATGAAAGAATCTTTTATTTATCTGCCTTATAAAGAAACCCCTTTCATTTTTTGAAAGCCCTAAAAACCAAATAGATATACCTGTCGATAAAAGACTTACTACTGTCACTATCAACAATCGTATTAAATTTTCTTCAAGATTAATATAGATAATTACAGGCAAAACTAATGAAATTACTGAAACTGAAAAAGCAATCAAGATCACATCAGTAAAATAAGCTCTGACAGACATTCCCACCATACTGCGCAACATAAATGCCCGCATGAAGAGACAAAGAATGGAAATTACTATCGACACATACAAAGTTATTTCAGGCGGTAGTCCAAATTTTAGCAATATATAGGAAAGCGGCAGATTCAAAAAGAGCATCGACCCCACAATCAATTGATATTTCATAATCTTGCCGGTTGCCTGAGCTGCCGTAATCAAAGGATAACTCATGGCATCAATCAGAGTATTTAATATTACCAATCTGGTAAAAATGACAACATAATCAGGCAATTCCGTCAACCATAACTTCAGAATAAAAGGAGTCTCAATTAAGACAGGAACAGAAAGAAAAAGCATGAGATAGAAGCAAAACTTGGAAGACTGAAAAACCAGATTCATCATTTCTTTCCTTTCGCCAACAGCATAAGACTTGGTTATCTGAGGATGAACGGCAGTATAAAAATTGCTGACAAACTGATTGATGGCACTATTAACCTGAAAAGCGACTCCCCGAGCAGCATTTACAACGGGCCCGAAAAAAATATTCAATAAAATATTGATCCCCTGATTTTTAAAAACTCCTGCGAGAGCTCCATAGAGATTCCATCCCGAATAGCCTATTAACTCCTTGAAAAAATCCTTGTCTCGGTAAAATTGGAAACGGCATTCTTCATATTTTTTTCTGCAATATGTTCTGTATATACCTGTTATAATAAGTGTTACCCCAAATAAAAGTATTCCGTATAGCTTCAGTTTATCAAAAGAAAAAAACACGAGCAGATATACAATGAGTTACAGCATTGTAAGGAATTGTTACGATCGTAATTAGAAATGAAAAGATAGAGAACTGATAAATCCAGTTGGCAGCTTCCATCCTGTTGGGCGGAATGGTCATCTTTGTATTCAAAAACCACAATCCCAAAGTTTCTGCCAGCAGTAATACAACCAGCGCAATGCCAAAATAAACCATCAAACTGATGCTAAAGACTTTCTTAAGCCGCAAATAGTCTTCTTTTCCCAATTCAAAGGCAAAGTATCGCTGAGAAGAACTCGCCATCGTATTGCTAAGGAAGGAAAACATGACAACTATACCGGCGACAACATTATAAATACCATAATCCTCAACGCCAAGCGTCTGCAAGACAATTCTGACAGTAAACAGACTGATTACCATGATCAACAACATCCTGAAATAGAGCAATGCAGTGTTTCTAGCAATTCTTTTTCTGTTAATGGAGGACATTCTTCTCTCTTTGGTAAATAAGCCACAAAAATAGTAAAAATAGCTGTTTCATTATTTTTTTAAAACATTTGATCTATTTAATTGTCGATTTAATGCTATTTTTGTCCTCAGCATATAAAAATGAACAGATGATCCAAGATATAATTCACTATGTATTATATTTGATTACTGATTTGGGAGTTCCGGCTCGCTGCGCTCGCCGTCGGGCT
>JAGVVH010000431.1 GCA_019135895.1 Bacteroidota bacterium
AGTCACTTTTTAATCAAAAAAAGTCATTTTTTTTGTTAAAAACGTACTTTTTTCATTTTTTTAACCAACTCCTATTTTTTTGAAACGCTTGAAAAACCGATTTTTCAATTTTAAAAACACCTATTATTGCAGCCTTGATAAACCAATTGCAATCATATAAATTCAAAAAGGCTTTGATCATAGCAAAATATATTTTTTAGTATTAATTTAAAATTTTCAAAATTATGATTAACTACAAAGTAATCGAAAGGCCGGAACCGGGCGTAGTCGGCGGCGGAGTAAAAAAGTATTACGCATCAATTGAAAGTGACGGTGAATTTAATTTATCGGAATTGACCACTGCTATTGAAAAGATATGTACCGTTAGTGGTGCTGACATCAGAGCGGTCTTATATTCTCTGGTAGATGTTGCCGTTGACCGTCTCAACCGTGGCACCATTGTCAGATTGGGAGATCTCGGAAGCATGAGAGTCAGTCTGCGCTCGGAAGGGGCAGAAACTGCCGAAAAATTCAACGTTAAGATGATTAAAAATACACGAGTGATTTTTTCTCCCGGAAAAAGGATAAAAACCATGCTCGAGCAAGTCGAGTATCACAAAGTTCAAATCTAAAACCGAAGTCGCAGATTCATTTCTGCGACTTTTTTTTACCCATTTTTTCACGATTTCAATTTTATAGCCACTAAATTTAAAAAAGTAGCCACTAAATTTATAAATAGTAGCCACTATTTTAAAAAAAGTAGCCACTATTTTTATAAAAAGTAGCCACTATTTTTTTTTTAGTAGCCACTATTTTTATTTTCGCCAATTTACCTCCCCAACCCCCTCCCCTTCGGCTTTAAAAAAGAGGAAAGAAAATCCCTTTTTTAAATCATTTATTTTTAAAAATATATGTACAAAAATAATTATTGAAAAGAATTATTACTATTTTTGTGGGCGTAATAGCAAATTGTAAAAAAGAATTATATAAAAAACTGATAAGGTAACAAAAACTACGGTTAGCCTCCCACTATTGGAAGATAACCGTAATAAATGGGGAAAAATGGATGAAAAAAATATGGTTAGTAAAAAAAGATTGCTCCTAAATACCCCACCCGTTTGATGAGGTAAGATTTTGAAATCATAATAGCAAAACAAGAAAAAGAGAAGAAAATAAAATTATAAATTGTGAAAAAACATGAGTAAAGTAATCGGAATCGACTTAGGTACAACATTTTCAGCAGTTGCATTTATTAATGAGTTAGGAAAACCTGAAATAATTCCCAATCGAGATGGAGAGCGTATAATGCCTTCTGTGGTATTTTTTGAAGATGGGAATCCAATTGTTGGTGTTACAGCAAAAAATTCCTCATTAATAGAACCATTAAATGTAGTTCAATTTGTTAAAAGACAAATGGGAAATCCTTCATTTAAATTCATCACAGAAAAAGGAGATGAATATACATCTGAAGAAATTTCAGCAATAATTTTAAAACGTCTTAAAGAGGATGCAGAAGAATATTTAAACGACACCATTGTTGGTGCAGTTATTACCGTTCCTGCATATTTTAATGATGTTCAGAGAAAATCAACTCAAGATGCGGGGATTATTGCAGGTATAAATGTTTTAAGAATAATAAACGAACCAACGGCAGCAGCACTTGCATATAGTTACGACAGATTCAATGAACCACAAAAATTACTTGTTTATGATTTAGGTGGTGGAACTTTTGATGTAACAATAATGAATATTAAATCTGGAGAAGTTAATGTTTTATCAACTGGTGGTGATAAAAACTTAGGAGGTTTTGACTGGGATAATGAAATTATGAACTACTTAAATGAGGAGTTTAAAAACAAAACACAAGTTGATTTATTTGACACTCCTGAATCAGAGCAACATCTTAGAAGTAAATCCGAAGAAGCAAAGAAAATTTTAAGCACAAGAGATAAAACAAATGTTATTCTATCATATTCTGGACTAACGGCATCCATAGAAATAACAAGGGGGAAATTTGAAGAAATAACTTCACATTTATTAAGTAAAACAAAGCATATTATGGAATTTGTTTTGGAAGATTCAAATTTACCATGGAATTCCATAGATAAAATATTGCTAATAGGCGGTTCTTCTCGAATGAAAGCAGTTGAAAATATGATTTTAGAAGCAACAGGTATAAAACCATCTAAAGAGATCCACCCTGACGAAGCTGTTGCATTAGGAGCAGCTTTTCAAGCTAGTTTGGTGGCTACTGAAAAAGGCATATCTGTACGCAATAATAATCTGCCCATAATATTAATTCAGGATGTTAACTCTCATAGTATGGGTATAGTTGCATATAACTCTGATAATTATTCATCCTATAATTCAATTGTACTAAAAAAAGACACACCGATTCCAAATAAAGTAAGCGATATTTTCAGAACCGTTGATAATAACCAAACAGAGTTGCTTATTCAGGTCACAGAAGGTGAATGTGCTGACTTAGAAGATGTTTACATTATTGGTGAGGCAACGTTGAAAATTCCACCATATCCTGCTGGCGCTCCTATAGAAGTATTTTTTTGTTATGATGCCGATGGTATCGTGCATATTAATATTTTTGATTTAACGGGTAATAAATCACTGGGAGAAATCCATATAAAAAGAACAGCGAATCTTGACGAAAGTCAAATATTGATAATGAAAAATAAAATTAGTGGACTAAATGTAAATTAATAGATTTTTTAAACTTAAATTTTAATGTTATGATTAATTATTACAAAATTCTTGACGTGCCAATGACTGCACAGTCTGAAGAGATTAAAGTAGCCATAAAAGACAAAAGACGTCTTTGGCTACAAAAAACTAATGCTCCCCAACTCGAAAGAAGACAGGAAGCCGAAGTGAAAGTAAAACAGATTGATGAAGCTGAAAAGATTTTATTAGACTCATCGAAAAGGTCAGAGTATGACACAACACTTAAAACATCTTCTCAAACTGATGAAAGGACAGTTGATGAGAAAGAATTAAAAGTTGCAGATGAACTAGTTAAACAGGGTTGGGAAGCATTAATAAGTGACAATATAGCTGATGCTATCTACATTGCAACAAAAGCAACTGAAAAACAAGGAAATAATCCGGAAGCATGGGCTTTACTAGCACAGGCAAAATATCGCTGGGGGGAAATTGAAGACTCAATTTACGAATACAAAAAGGCAATAAAGTTGCTTCCAAATAACTCAGAATACTATTTTGACTTGGGTACGGTTTATGAATCTCAGCAAAGATGGCAAGATGCAGTTGATAATTATCTAAAAGCTTCAAAAATTGAACCAAAAGTTTCCGTTTACAGGGCAGCAATTGGTCAAGTTTATTTGCGTGTAGAGATGTATGATGATGCAATTCAGATACTAGAATCTTGTGTCAGTGAAGAACCAGAGAACACTACATACATTTGGTTCTTAGCATTGGCATATAATGATTTAGTATTGAAAAAATATATGATTCAATCAAATGATGGTTCATATTATTTAGTAAGTAAGGAAGCATCTCAATCTGCTGTGAAATATTTTACTAAAGCACTTGCCTTAAAGTTTGAAGATGACGAGTTAAAAGCTATTATTAGAACGAATCTTGAGGTTGCAAATTGGAGTTTAAGTAGACATTGGGGTCGTTCGATAGGTTCTACAGTTAAATGGGGTTTAATTCTTGGCATAGGAGGTATTGTATTTTTTGTATCAGGTATTACAGGGTCAATAATTATAGCATTAATAGTTTGGGCGTTATGGATTTTCTTTGGTTTCAAAGAAGGTTACAAGATTAATAAAAAGAGTTTATCAAACAATTAAAAAAGGAGGTTAAAATGGCAGCTGAAAAAATAGGTACGGTCAAATCTGGAAAATCAAGAAAATCGTTTGATGTGAAATGGGACCAAGCAAGTAGAGATGTATATGTTAGTTGGGCAGGCTGGACAAGTGTTGGAAAAGCAAGCTCTGCTCGTGAAGCAATGAACAAAGCAGAGGCTTATCTTTATGACAAATGATTTTTGTTAAAGGGGCATTTCATTTTGTGATTTGCCCCTTAATTTTAGAAATAATTTTATGATTTCAAAAGAAGAAGCACGGAAAAAACTTCTAATCGGCTATGTATTTGCTGGTTTAGGTTTAATAATAGGCTCATGTTACGATATATATGACAATCCATTTCTTTCATTAATTTTGATTGGTTATTTTATATGGAGTGGATATTGGGGTTTTTCAATTGTTTATAAGCCGATTAGCTCCTTCTTCTCAAATATGATTGTAATTGAGGACAATTTGTATAAATTATTCATTGAATTTATCCTTAAAAAAATAATTTTATTATCAATTATCATAGCTATTGGTCTAATTGTTGGTTCAATTGGCGGTGCTGTATATATGCAAATTACCCTATCAATTATCGCTTATAGTAAAAACTGATTAGTCAAAACTTTAGAACTCCCCCTTCTCTATACAACTTTTGGATTAAACGTTTTTGGCGTACCATTAAGCGAGAATATATTTACCTGAATCCTGAAGATAAAGCAACTGATTTATGCAATGGAATAAAGCAATATATTCAGTATTACAACATAAAACGACCACATCAAGGACTTGAGCATCATTTAATTCCAATTAATTTGTATCAAAAGAAAAATAATGACGCAGCATAAAAAAAATAATTCTATATTTGCGGTATTAAAATTAAAAAGCTATGATGGCTTTTTAATTTTAATGCCGAGTCAAATGCCTTGAAGTATAAATGAATATTAACTAAGAAATAGAGCTAATCGGTTTAAAAAGTGATAGTATTATATATTGACCTTTAAATTTAATTTATATGAAAACAAAAACAATTTTTTTTACAAGCCTTTTATTAATAAGTGCAACTTTATTTACATCATGTGGCAATAAACAAAAGCCAATGGACAACGCAATGGACAACGCAATTATCCTTTTAAAAGAACAGAATTTTGATTTAGCTTTTGAAAAATTCAATTTAGTTATTGAAAAAGAACCTCATAGTATTTTGTCAGTTTCAAATATATGTTTTGATGAAGCTGCTGTTTTGCGTACTAAGGGAAATAATGAAGGAGCAGAAAAAATATTTAATTATGCAATTAAGATAATTAAGGGAGAATCATTTAAGATAATTAATGGAGAATCATTGCCTGAGAATTTCTTTAAATATTTACACACAATCAACAATACAGACTCTGTTTTTGCAATAGTTTTAAAATTAATGCCAGATTACTCTTATGATTTTGTTGCCGATTTATTAATGAGCAATAATTTTACAAATAATCAGATACATCCTGCTAAATGTATTTCTAATTATGATGGATATACAACAGAAATATGGTTAAAACCATTAATCGAAACTGATGAATTTAACAATAAGATATTTGGAATTTCAAATTTTAATCCAGTTACTTCTTCCATTTTAAGTAATACTTCTTTAGAAGAAATAAATTCAATAACTCCAAAAGCATTTACAATAGGCATAAAAAGTGATTTAATGTTTTTAACAGAAAGTACAACTAATGGACTAAGATATAGTTCGATTCCAGAGTTAAAAGACGTTACAGATAAATTGAAACTAAAAGATGATTTAGAAATAGTTGGAGAAAGGAAAACGATAATTAATAAAATTATTAAATTACGAGAAAAGTATTTGGTAGCAAATTTGAAATATATTTTTTCAAGATTTAGTATTCCAGGTAAATGTTTTGTTGCAAAAAGAAATTTCAACTTAAATAATGAGGACCTCACGTTACATTTATCACTTGATTATTATGATCCATTTGGAAGTAATAGCGGCATATATATTGCAACTTTTGTTATTCCAGTATCAATAAATGAAGCTAAAAAATTATTTGCAGAAAAAGATGAATATTATACAAGTTTTAATTTTATTGTTTCTGTGAGTAATTCAAGAGTAGGTATAGGACTAGCTGGAGGAGGAGCTTCCAAGTGGATTATGCCAAACTTTTATTTATCTGAAGAACCGTTAATTAGTATTGAAGCACCAAACCTTTTATTGAAATTTAAAACAGAGGGATTAAAAGGAATCTTATGGAATTCGGGTATAGATCCAGCTGATTTACGTAGGTGGGATATGCATTCAATATACGCCCCAAATAGTCTTGTTGATTCAAGGTCGGGAAGAGGGATTAGATTGTAAATTAACGTATAGAAATATTGATTATTTTAATTATGGGATCAAAAATTTCTAACCAAAAGATTAGCCCCCCTTATTAAAATACAATGAAACAATGACAAAAACAGATAACTAAAATAAGTATTAACGATTAAAATTTAAGGTTATGAGAAAAAAGACATCCAATTTGATTTTCACATTATTAGTAATGGGAGTATTTTTAGTTTTTGCAAGTAGCTGCAAGAAAGATGATGCAGGCATACCTGTATTGACAACTTTAGCAGTTACTGAGATTACAACGCCAACTGCAAAGAGTGGTGGCAACATCAGTTCAGACGGTGGGGCAACTATAACAGCACGTGGAGTGTGTTGGGATACAAGGCCAACACCTACTCTCTCAGACAACAAAACAACAGATGGAACAGGAGCAGATATTTTTGAAAGCAGGATTGTTGGTTTATCAGCTAATTTAACTTATTATGTTAGAGCATATGCTACAAATATAGCAGGCACAGGCTATGGCAACGAAATTATTTTTAATAGCGGGCATATAATAGGTTCTAGCTATGCAGGTGGTATAGTATTTTACAACGATGGTGCAGGCCACGGTTTAGTATGTACTGATAGCGACCCAAGCACAGGAGCACGATGGGGATGTCAAGGCACAGGCATTGTCGGTACTTCAACAGCAATAAACACAGGGGCAGCCAATACAAATGCTATTGTGGCAGGTTGCACAGAAGCAGGTATTGCTGCAAAACTTTGTTATGATCTTAGCTATAACGGTCATTCTGACTGGTATTTGCCAAGTGCAGGAGAGTTACGTTTAATGTACAACAATTTACGCACACAAGGTTTGGGTAATTTTGCTAATCAGGAATATTGGAGTTCCAGCCAGGACGATCAACTCTGCGCTTGGGCTCTTAACTTCGCCAATGGCTCCGGGGTATCAAACCCTAAGCAGAGCTGGTGCATGTATCGTGAAGTTCGGAATTTTTAACTATTTATCTATTTGTTAATACCGCCTGTGGTGGTCGATTTTTTCTGATTAAAATATTTTTTTTTGAATAGAATAATTATTATTTTTGTGGGCGTTATTCCAAATTGTAAAAAGAATTATATAAAAAACAGATAAGGTAACAAAAGACTACGGTTAGCCTCCCACTATTGGAAGATAACCTTAATAAATGGGGAAAAGAGTTACAGTTATAAACGAGTTATGCACAAAGGCAGATTGACAAACTATGAAAACCTTGTTAGATAAAATAGATTGGAACTTAAAACGTAATCGGATTTTTAAATTACCGAATGGATTTGTAATTGATAATAAAACAAATAAGCGTAAAATTAGGATTTATCTTGTTGGTAATTTGTTAATTGAATATAATGATAGTCAATATAATAGAAAACTTGTTAGATTGTTTATTGAAAAATACGAACCGATAAAAGCTGAACTAAATTAATACTTATAAAATGAAAGACTTCAACATTTTTGAAACACTTGAAAAAGACGATAAAGAATTAATTCATTCCTCATTTGTTTGTTTTTTAATGAACGAATATAAGGAATTTTATTCATCTGTTCTTGGATTAGATTATTCATCTGAGATTTTATCACAAATTGACGCAAAAGTAGAACAATCACTTGGTAAAGAATATGGTAGAGCTGATATTTTGGTTAGAGAACCGATGACAATTTTGATAGAAAATAAATTTAAATCGTTTCCAAATAATGACCAATTAGCGAAATACGATGAAAAATTTCCGAATTCGCCAAATGTTCATAAATACTTATTGACTTTTGATAAAAGTATCGTAAATCTTTCACCAGATATTAGAGATAACTGGAAAATTATCGATTACAAGCAGATTTTAGAATTTTGCAAAAGTGTGATAAAAACCGATTTATTAAGCAATGATAAAAGACTATTTATAGAGCATTATGTTTTGTTCATTTCTTCATATATTGCTGATTTTCACAAACTAAATTCTGATAGCAGTTTTATCAATGAAAAAATCAACTCAACGGATAGAAATTCTACTTTTTGGAAAGTAATAATTTTCAATCTTATAAAATTAAAAACCGAGCAGATTTTAGATTATGATAATTATGGTATTCACGTTTTTGCTGGTAGTCAAAAAACACCTGGATTATATATTTGGACAAAAAATCCAGAACGATATATCTTTAAAAATGTTGGAAGTGTATGGTTTGAATTACAGGACAAAAAATTAAGATTAAAACTTGGAAAACAAGGCATTAGTCAGAGAAATGAACTTGCTGATATTTTAAATAAATCGGGTATTAATTTGGATTTAACTGGTTTTGTTAGGAAACCATCAGAAAATGCAAATAGTTTTACACTTTATCAGGAGAATTTAGAAATAACAACAGTTGAGAATATTGCGCAACAGTTAGTAAATTTCAAAAACAAATTTGAAGATATATTATTGAATAACAGATAGATAAATGTGCATAACATGCAACAGACCGGCAATGCCAGCCCCTAAATTTGAAACATTTTCCGTATCTACAACAGTCGTGCGTGTAGATACGAAAGGTGCTTTTTATATGCAAAGGGCTGGCACTGCGGCTGTTGCTTTTCGTTATGCACAAGCGGAGAAAAGACAACGACACAGCAAATTGACAATGAAAATGAAATATTAAACTTGGAATGAAAAACGAAACTGACAGACAAATACCCCGACACTCATTGCCGACCCGAATGTGTTTTAATTTTTGGACCCACCGCACAAAAATTTTGAAATTCTGCCGACCCACATTGCACACATTGCCAAAGCCCCACGAGCCAACGCTATAACCGAAGCTTTGTCAAAGAGTGCAATCTTGCCGACCCACTCGGAACTAACAAAAGAAGCAGTACTTTTTATATTGTAAAACGAGATAAAAACTCTATTTTTGTGGATTCAATTCTAAAATCAATGAATAGAATAAAGGAAGAATCAATGAATAGAATAAAGGAAGTAATAGAAGAAAAAGGAATCAAGCAAAAATGGCTTGCTGAAAAACTAGGTAAAAGCTAAAACATGGTGAATGGTTATGTGCAAAATAGACAGTAACCTAAACTTGAAATACTTTTTTAAATTGCTGAGATATTAGGAGCTAAACCACAAGATTTAATAAAGGAAAAAAAATGACAAGCATAGCACAACGACAAGAATTACAAGCCAAAATATGGAAAATAGCCGACGAAGTTCGCGGCTCAATAGACGGATGGGACTTTAAACAGTTTGTCTTAGGAACGCTTTTCTATCGCTTTATTAGTGAAAACTTCACCAACTACATTGAAGGTGATGATGAAAGCATCAACTATGCAAAATTATCTGACGATGTAATTACACCCGAAATAAAAGACGATGCGATAAAAACCAAAGGTTATTTTATCTATCCAAGTCAACTTTTTGTAAACGTAGCCAAAACAGCTAATACAAACCCAAATCTTAATACAGACTTAAAAGCAATTTTTGACGCTATTGAAAGTTCTGCAAATGGTTACCCATCTGAATCAGATATAAAAGGATTGTTTGCAGATTTTGATACAACAAGCACACGATTGGGCAATACCGTTGAAAACAAAAACAGCCGTTTAGCAGCCGTTTTGAAAGGTGTGGAAGGATTGAATTTTGGAAATTTTGAAGACAATCAAATCGACCTTTTTGGGGATGCTTACGAATTTCTAATATCCAATTATGCCGCCAATGCAGGTAAATCGGGAGGTGAGTTTTTTACGCCACAGCACGTTTCAAAACTCATTGCTCAACTTGCTATGCATAAGCAGACCGCTGTAAATAAAATTTATGACCCTGCATGCGGCTCCGGCTCTTTGCTTTTGCAAGCAAAAAAACATTTCGACAATCATATTATTGAAGAAGGATTCTTTGGGCAAGAGATAAACCACACAACGTATAACCTTGCCCGTATGAACATGTTTTTGCATAACATCAACTACGACAAGTTTAATATTGCTCTTGGCGATACGCTTCGTGACCCTCATTTTGGTGATGAAAAACCATTTGATGCCATTGTGTCTAATCCTCCTTATTCCATCAATTGGATAGGTAGCGAAGACCCAACACTCATTAACGATGACCGTTTTGCACCTGCCGGAGTATTGGCTCCTAAATCAAAAGCAGATTTTGCATTCGTGTTACATGCTTTAAGTTATCTTTCAAGTAAAGGCAGGGCAGCCATTGTTTGTTTCCCCGGTATCTTTTACCGAGGCGGTGCAGAACAGAAAATTAGAAAGTATTTAGTAGATAATAACTTTGTAGAGACCGTAATTTCTTTAGCTCCCAATCTATTCTATGGGACCTCAATAGCTGTAAATATTTTAGTTCTTTCAAAACACAAGAGTGATGCAAAAACACAGTTTATTGATGCGAGTGGAGAAGATTTCTTTAAGAAAGCAACTAATAACAATCTTCTAGAAGACAAACACATTAAGAAGATTATGGAAATCTTTGACAGCAAAGAAGATGTTGAAAACGTGGCTAAGACTACCGACAATAGCAAAATTGCTGAAAACGATTATAACCTCTCGGTAAGCTCGTACGTGGAAGCCAAAGACTTGCGCGAGATTATTGATATTACTCAGTTAAATGCGGAAATTTCAAAAACCGTGGAAAAGATAAATAAACTACGTGCTGATATTGATAAAATAATTAACCATATTGAAAATTAAAAATGGAAAGTTGAAAATTCACTTTCAATTTTCAACTCTCAACTTTCAATTTAATAAAGAATGATGGAAAAGAAGGAAAATATTGTAATGAATAAGTCGTATGCATTTGCCTTGCGGATTATAAAACTATATAAGCATTTAATAGCTTTTCAAAAAGAATATGTATTGTCAAAACAAGTTTTACGAAGTGGTACGAGTATTGGCGCATTGGTAAAAGAGGCAGAACATGCTCAATCAAAAGCTGATTTCATTAATAAAATGAATGTAGCATTAAAAGAAGCCAACGAAACTGAGTATTGGCTAATGCTTTTAAAAGATAGTGAATATTTAGACGAAAAAAGCTTCGTTTCAATACATGCAGATAGCTCTGAATTGATTAAACTATTAGCAAGTATTGTGAAAACCTCAAAACAAAACAGATAATGGAGATAATAATTTTCAACTTTCAACTTT
>JAGVVH010000278.1 GCA_019135895.1 Bacteroidota bacterium
TTTATCTGAAATGCCCAGCTCGGCAACCCGCTTAATGACATGTGTCATCATGTCCCCGTCTCCGGCTAAAACAAAACGCACATTGTCATCTTTTTCCAATATTTTTTTAGCAGTCTCTACAAAATAATCAGGCCCCTTTTGGAAGGTGACTCTTCCGAGAAAAGTGACAATTTTTTCTTTTACAAATTTCTCTTTCTTTATTTCTTTGTTAAACGGCTCAATGGCATTATGTAAAGTAAAAACCTTATGCTCAGGAATTCCGTACTTATCAATTACAATTTTTCGTGTCAGGTCGCTAACGGCACAGACTGCATCTGCAGCCATCATGCCTTCACGTTCAATATTGAATACATACTCGTTGAGGTGGATATGGAGAATTAACGGTTTTCCACTCACTTTTTTTGCAATGATGCCTGCTTTATAAGTTAGCCAGTCATGAGCATGTATAATGTCGAAATTCTGATTTTTAGCTAATTCTGCTGCAACAATTGCGTAATGCTCAACTTCTTCAATAAGATTTTCGCCATAAGTGCCACTGAAGAAAAATTTACGTTTATCAGAATTGTTCTTTTCAAAGACATCGCTTTCAATTTGGTTTATAACATTATAATAGTCATCTAACCCAATATAGGGCACTAATTTCGATTTGATTTCAACAAAAGCCACGTTGTGATTTTGTTGAAAAAATTCGGAATGTCTGGGATCAATCTCAACTTCACCGGCACTGATTATTTTAACCATGGTTTGGTCTTCATCACCGCTGGCTCTGGGCATCACAAAAATCACCTCAACATTGTTCTTTGCCAATCCTTTGGTAAGCCCAAAACAGGCCGTTCCAAGTCCTCCTGATATATGTGGTGGAAATTCCCATCCAAACATTAGTACTTTCATCTCTTTAATTTTTACGTTAGAGTGTTAACAGATTCTTTTTCCCGATTTCTATCAGATATTTAATATATAGCAATGCACTCACACTCCAGGCCTGCGAAATACATCCGTTAGGTCTGTGTGGTGGATCACCGTCATATACCTCAGCAATAGAGGTCATGCCGTAATCCTTAACGCAGCTTTCAAAATTGAAAAGTATTTTTTCTAAAACAGGATATGCAGACTTCTGAAATACTGCAATCATACCGTCTGCAAAAGGAGCAAGAAGCCATGGCCAGCAAGTCCCTTGATGATAAGCTGAATCCCTTTCAGCCTGATTGCCGGTGTAATGACCCTTATATTCAGGATCGTTGGGCGATAGTGTTCGAATGCCTCTCTCAGTAAGTAACTCTTCCAGACATTTTTTTAAGATTAGTTGTTTAATTTTTTCACTTATTGGACAAAATGGCAAAGAGGTAATAATCATCATATTGGGGCGTGCCTGGAAATTCTTGTATTCCCCATCAACATAATCGGCAAGGTATCCTTTCTCTTTTGACCAGAAAGTTTCTTTAAATGTTGCCGGGAAGTTGATGATTAATTCTTTCCATTCGTCAATAAATTCTTTGTCTTTTGCATATTCCGCCATTTCTGAGGCAAAGCGCAGGGCGTTGTACCATAAGCCGTTAATTTCCACCTGACAACCGGTTCGGGGTGTTACCGGAACTCCGTTGACGATTGCATCCATCCAGGTTAAAGCCATTCCCTCGCCACCGGCATAAATTAGTCCATTTTCCAACATTTTGATGTTGTATAAAGCCCCTTTTTTGTAAGCATTTAAAATCCCTTTAATAATTTCTCCATACTCTTTCCAGATTTTCTTTTCACTTTTAGTATAGGAAGTGTATATCTGCAAGGTTCTGAAAAACCATAAAGGAGCATCAACAGAATTATAAGAGGCAGTTTCACCGGTTCCAATATTGGGGAATAAACCGTTTTGCATTTCAGAAAGCATGCTGTCAATAATATCTTTACAAAGATCAGGCTTGTTGATTGCTAAGGTTAGTCCCGGAAGGGCAATAAAGGTATCCCTTCCCCAACGGTTAAACCAGGGATATCCGGCTATAATTTCAGTTTTTCCGTTTCTTTTGACAATAAACTGTTCCGCGGCATTATGAAGACAGTTGAAATAACTTGAATGAGAGGTCATTTTAGTCTTCATGTCCCTCATAGCCTCTATTGATTTCCTGCTCATATTCAATGTTTTTGTACCAAACAGGGCCATGCTCATAGTAAATTTTGTCAGATGCCTGAAAGCAAACCGGAGTGTAATTTGGATATAAACAGTATTCAACTCCTTGCTCTATAGAGTTGAAGTTTGTATTGACGGCATTGTTCTCGTGAGTAAGAGCGTGAATTTGCCTAAAAGCTAATAAAGGTTGAAATTGTATGGAAGCAGATTCAAAGGCATCCAAAATAGTATATTTGATAATTACTCTGTCAGAATCACCTAGAAAAAGAATCTCTTTTTTGAAATTGAATTTCCCGACTCTGTATTGATAGGTGGGAATAGGGTAGGGAACAAATTGCTGAAGATATTTATTCCCTTTAGGGTCAATAATATTTCCTTTATATTGATTGATTCCAATATGAAATTCCATGTTGTCAATGATGATGGCTTCGTTAAGATTGGAAACCAATACATGTCGCTCTTTATCAATCTTATCCTGGGGAACAATAAAAAGCCCATGATATTTTCTTGTGTTTAAGCCAATGATAGTGGAAGAGGCAAAAGAGCCTGTGCGACTTGATCTTATAATTTCTTTGCTTTTTGAATAAGTTAAATTTGCTAACTTATCTTTATCGCATTCAATGTAGTTCATTATTCTTTAATTTTTGCAAAGGTAATAAATAAATATAGTAATTGTGTTTATAAAAAGTTGAGTTTTCGTTTCTTTTTTATTTTGATTTGTTGAGGTGATTCTCCCATTTCCAGGCAGATTCCATAATGTCTTCAATGCCATAACGGCAATGCCAGTTAAGGGTTTGATGAGCTTTGCTGCTGTCGCTGTAAATAGCGGGAATATCGCCGGGACGACGATCTCCGATGATGCAATTAAGTTTTACTCCGGTAACTGATTCAAAGCTATTGATCATTTCCAAAACAGTGTATCCGCTCCCACTTCCCAGATTAAATA
>JAGVVH010000464.1 GCA_019135895.1 Bacteroidota bacterium
AATTTTTGATAAATCTTATAAGAAAGAAAACTTTTTCCAAACATCATGGGCTAATAATACTTGAAAACAAGAAAAATACAATTTTAGTTCTGTTGGGTTTTGAGACAGCCTCAGGTATCGCTCTGCCGCTCCCTGTGCCCCAAAGCCCCTGCCTTTGCGGTGTTTCTGCTACAATCGCTAACGCTGAGTATAAATTACTCTTGCTTTTAATAAGTAATGTGATATTTTATAAATAGATTTACTGATTAATATATAATACTATATTTATTACTTTTGCGTTATGTCTAATAACAATAATTCAATATGAAAAAATGGTGTTTTTTTAAAACATTACTATTAAATGTTTTGATTTTTTGTTTTCTGCCTTTTATTGCAATGGCTCAGTCTAAAACAGGAATTGCTTTATATTTGGGGGGAGTTCAACCTGTTGGGTCGTTCTTCTCAACCGACAACAGTGTCTATGGGTATGACCAACTGATTGCAGGAGCTCCTACTTATTATAATGGAGCTACCATTGGGGCATCCTTAGGACTAAGATATACATACTCTTTTCAAAAAACTAAATTTGCGGATAAAGGGTTCGGGATTTTTATAAATGCTGATATTTATTGGAACTCCCTTAATTCAGATTTTAGAAATGAATATGATGATGCCGGCAAAAAAAAACCTTATTATTTGAATGTTCCGATTAATATGGGAATCAGTTATACATACTATTTCGGTAAAGATGATTTTGTTGGTATTTTCGCTGAAGCTGGTGCCGGTATTGATCTTTTCAAAAGGACCAATGAAGGATGGACTGAAAATAATTTGATGTTCCCAATCACAAAATTCGACCTCACAACCTCTTTCGGTTGTAGTGGGGGACTTGGAATAATATTAGACAAAACAATAAGTCTGGGTGTTTATTATAATTATTTGGGCAAACACGAAATGATTATGAATGGAGGAAGAGATATCATACTACCTCAGGATTTAGTTGAACCCTATATAATGACCATAAATACCGTTTCTTTAAAAATTGGATTTCATTTTTAAACCGCAATAGGGGCTTTAATTGTTGGATCAGGATTATAGTTTTTCAACTGAAAATCTTCATATTTAAAATCAAAAATAGAGGTTACCAAAGGATTAATTTCCATTTCAGGTAATGCTTTTGGGGTTCTCGAAAGTTGTAATTTTGCCTGATCCAAATGATTGGAGTAAATATGAACATCTCCAAAAGTATGAATAAAATATCTTGGTTTTAAGTTGCATACTTGGGCAATCATCATAAGAAGGAGAGAATAGGAAGCAATGTTGAAAGGAACTCCTAAAAACAGATCGGCACTCCGTTGGTATAACTGACAAGAAAGTTCCCCGTTATTGACATAGAACTGAAAAAGAACATGACATGGGGGTAAAGCCATTTTAGGAACATCCCCAACATTCCATGCACAAATGAGCATTCTCCGTGAGTCGGGATTGTTTTTAATCATTTCTATGAGCTCCGAAATCTGATCCACAGAATCTCCGTTGGCAGTTTCCCAAGAACGCCATTGTTTTCCGTAAACAGGACCTAAATCACCATTTTCATCAGCCCATTCGTCCCAAATTGTTACTCCGTTTTCTTTAAGATAAGCAATATTGGTATCTCCCCGCAGAAACCAGAGAAGTTCGTGTATAATAGATCTGAGGTGCAGTTTCTTAGTTGTTAGAAGAGGAAAACCCTCTTTTAAATCGAAGCGCATCTGATAACCAAAAACACTATAAGTGCCCGTTCCTGTGCGGTCAGCTTTAAAGGTGCCATTATCTAAAATATGCTGTAATAGGTCAAGGTATTGTTTCATAGATCCCAAATTAGGTTTGCAAAAATAATCATTTCCTATTAATGACAACTCAATAAAGAGCATTAAAACTTATCAACCTAATAACCCTATTAACCACAAATTTGATTATTTTTGCATCCTGAATTTTTATTTTAAAATCATATAATTTTATATTTATCATGGAATTAATTAATCAAATCAAAGAGAATGCTAAAAAGGTAAACAAAAAAATTGTTTTACCGGAAGGAGAAGAAGAAAGAACGCTAAAAGCAGCAGACATAATCTTAAATGAAGGTTATGCAGAATTGGTCCTTTTAGGTAATAAAGGAAGAATTGAGGAAAAAGCAACTGAATGGGGACTCAAGAATGTACACAAAGCTACCATTATCGATCCCCAAAATAATCCCCGAAAGAATTTCTACGCAGAAATGCTTTTTGAAATCAGAAAGAAAAAAGGAATGACCATGGAAGAAGCAATGAGACTTGTGGAAGATCCTCTTTATTTGGGAATTTTATTAATCAAAAACAAAGAAGTAGATGGCGAAGTTTCGGGAGCAGAACATGCTACGGGTGATGTGCTCAGACCGGCATTTCAGATTGTTAAGACTTTACCTGGAATTTCTGTTGTTTCCGGAGCTTTTATCATGATCATGAAAGATAAACAATGGGGTGATAATGGCATTATGGTTTTTGCTGACTGTGCTGCACATCCAAATCCGAATGAAGAAGAATTGGCTCAGATTGCTGTCGCTTCAGCTCATACAGCCAAAGCAATTGCCGGACTGGACCCAAGAGTTGCTATGCTGAGTTTCTCAACCAAAGGTTCAGCAAAACATGAAATGGTTGACAAGGTGGTAAACGCTACACGTATTGCACAAGAAATGGCCCCTGATCTTAAGATTGACGGTGAACTGCAGGCAGATGCTGCTATTGTTCCCAAAGTGGGGGCTAGCAAGGCTCCCGGGAGTCCTATCGCAGGAAAAGCCAATGTTTTGGTATTTCCAACGCTGGAAGTAGGAAATATTGCTTACAAACTTGTTCAACGTCTTGCAGGTGCCGAAGCTATTGGCCCTATTATGCAGGGAATGGCAGCTCCTATAAATGATCTTTCTCGCGGTTGTTCTGTTGATGACATTGTCAATCTTGTTGCTATTACTGCAAATCAGGCTGCCGGGAAATAAAATGTTCTAATTTTTTTTGAAAGGAGGCTTTTTTTTATAATTAAATGAAAAAGATTTTTCTGCTGGTACTTCTGGGGATTATTTTATGTTCCACAAATTACACATTTGCGCAAGACGAAGATGTGCCGCTTCCTAAAAGCCTTCAAAAATACCAAGACCGAAATGGGAAGAAAAAGTTGAATTTAACTGCCGGAGGCTCATTTGAAGCACAATTCGGAAGCTATACTGCTTTAGGTCTTTCCCCGATTCTGGGTTACTACCCAACTAAATGGCTTTTGGTTGGAATTGGGGGTACTTATATGTTTTCTTTTGTTGCCCCTCTTAATTACTCATCCCATGCTTTTGGAGCTTCACTATTTGCAGAAGGATTGATTTGGGAACAGCGAATTATTGCCCATATTAGTTATGAATATCTCAATTTTGAAGATGCTGAATATGATCCAATTACATTACAAATTACCAAAAGAATAAGAAAAAACGACCATTCATTGTTAATTGGACCGGGATATAGACAGCCTATCAGTGATAATATAAATATCTATCTACTTTGTCTCTTCAATATCTTCCAAACGAGTGAATCATTCTATTCCAACCCTACTTTTAGGATAGGAATTACTTATGACTTTTAATTATTTCTAATGTCCGGATTCAAAATCCAGTTTCAACTGGCAAATAAATTACTGCGTGATAAAGATAGTCACTACGCCCGACCCATTGTCAATCTGTCAATTGCGGGCGTTGCTTTGGGGCTGATTATTATGATTGCAGCTATTGCCGTTACCAGTGGATACAAAAAGGAAATTAGAGATAAGGTTATTGGAATGGGATCCCATATACGAATATCCAATTATGACAATAATTACTCTTTTGAACCTGTCCCTTTTGAAAGAAATCAGTTTTTTATCAAAGAGTTACGTGAAAATCCGGATATAAAAAATTTGCAGTATTTTTCTACAAAAGTTGGAATAATTAAAACTTCCAACCAAGTGGAAGGAATTGTTTTGAAAGGAATTGACACCTCTTTCTTCTGGGAAGATTTTGAGAAAAATATTATTGCAGGAAAAAAAATTATACTTCCGGATACTCAAGCGGGGAAAGATATTCTAATCTCTTCCACGCTATCTAAAAAACTTAATATTAAGGTTGGAGATAAAGTAAGGACTTACTTTGTGCAAGATCCCCCTATGCAAAGAAGTTTTACTGTTTCGGGTATTTTTGAGACCGGGCTCCCTGAATTTGACGAAAAATATGCATTGGTGGATTTGCGTCATGTACAAAAGCTTAATCAATGGAACTCCAATATGATTGGCGGTATTGAAATTCTGATTTATGATTATGATAAAATTGATGAAATTGGTGAAATTGTTAATAATTCTATTGGATATAAACTCAAAGCCGAAACTATCAAACAAATCTATCCCGAAATATTTGAGTGGATTGCCCTTTTCGATACAAATGTAATTGTGCTATTGATTATTACAATATTTGTTTGTTCCATTACGATGGTGTCAACCTTTTTTATTGTTGTGTTAGAACAGACTCGGGCAATTGGTATTCTTAAAGCAATTGGAATAAAAAATCGTCAAATAATGAATATCTTTATGTTGGTTGCTTCAAAAATACTTATTAAGGGACTTATCATTGGAGACGCCATTGCCTTAATAATTTGTTTGATCCAAAAATACTTTCATCTCATTAAGCTTGATTCAGCCACCTATTATGTTGACTATATTCCAATAAATCTTAACTCAGGTCTTATCATCGCTCTTAATATTGGAGTTTTTCTCATTTGTTTAGCTGTTATCTCCTTGCCGGCTTACTATGTTGCCCAAAAAATATCTCCTGTTAAGGCAATAAGATTTGATTAAAATACTAATCAGAATCAGATTTGTTGCTTTCAGTTTTCTACTATTGTCTTGTTTTTATTTCTCAAATAAAAAATAACTTTTTGAAAGCAAGTGATATATGGAAAATTTAAAAGAAAATTTCCATATTATGATTAAGATAACAAAATAATGACTATTATTGCACACGGTCTTTTGAAATTTTTAATAATTAATTATTAAAGTTTGACCAATAAATTAAAATCAAAAAACTGAAAATCAGTTACTTAGAAAAAAATGAATAAAAAAAGAGCAATACCAATTTACTACTTGTGTAAAACTAATTTGTCCTGACTTAGTCTCTGCCATGGCGTGTTCCTGTTGGCAGAGACGATAACCCAAGGTGCTAGGCAGGGAAAGGTAGAATCTGTTTCGCGACAAAATACCCTCCCTGCTCCAACGGCACCTTAAGGAGGTGGAAAGAGAAATAAATTTCCCCTATATTTCAGTTAGCTTGGCTTAATATAACACAACCTCGCTTTTTGTACCTCGCTTAATTTTGCAAAAATACAAAAAATCACAAGCAATAATATTCCGCTTATACTTTTGTAATTGTGGATAGTTTTAAGTATTAAAAAATAAACTCGACGAAATGAAAAAAAGAAATCTGTTACTCACTCTGATGGCTATTATTGCCATTGCATCAGCTGCCCTGATTTTTAATTCTTGCCAAAAAGAAGAACTGCTGAAAAATCAACTACAAACCAAACCCATCAATTCCCAAATTAGTAATGAAAAGGGGAAAGTTGTCATTACTATTAGTTGGGATTGTTGGGGACGAAAAAAATTCGATTGTTTAAAAGGAGCAGGACTCTGTAACTTCAGAATCTCAATTGAATATGAAGAAACCGAAAAAATTACTGCCTCCACATTCTATGATGATGAGGGAAATCTCTTTGCCGAAATATTGGTTGACGAAGAACTTGTCAATCAATTTGAAGAAGGGGATTATTCACTCTACATAGAAGAAGACCTCTATAGCGAAGCATCTGACGGCACTGTTTACATGATTCCTGAAGGAGTCTATGAAATGAATCCTGATATGGGAAAACTTGGCGGATATATTATTCCGTTATTAATTAAATAATTTCTTTATGAATCGGACACACACTCTGTGTGCCCGATTCATTTTTTTAAACTAAAAAAATATGCGACTTAAATTAAGTATATTCTTATTAATTCCACTTCTTAGTGGATGTATTACTTTTAACATACAAAAATTGTCAGATACCTCCGGCTATTCAAACTGTTATCACTTGGTTAGTGAACAGGATAAAAAATCCATTGTTTTTTTGCCAAACGAAGCAACACTTGATACCGCCTTAAAAAATGATGGGAAAATTTATGCTATAAATCCCAGACAATTACTGGATTGCTTGAGCCATTATGACAGTTGTCTTGTCTATGACTGGAGTTGGAATTGTTCCAGCAAACATTGCATTCTGCTCAACTATTGTATAGACTATTGTCGGAAATATAACTACAAACTTTTTGTAATCACAACCAGTTATGAATTTCCCATAATGCAGCAACAAAGCTCTATTCTTTCTTTTCCCCTGTTAACTATTAATCACTTTTATTATGGGGAAGCTCTATTGAAGGATTATTTTAAACAATTTCATTATGATATTTGTGGGAGCAATTATTTTGAAAAGCGAAAAAATTGGGGCAAGCGCTTTTGGGTTTTTAAAAAGGGAAAATTCGACAGGGCTGAAAGTCAAATTGAGTTGTTGAATAAGTAAGTCTATTACATTATATAAGTGAAAAAAATAATTGACAAGATAATTTCAATTGGTTTATTTATCCTTGTTCGGTAATAATTTTTCAAAAGCAATCCGTTTGTTGCCATCCAGAAGAAAGATAACTCCACAATAAACGAAACCGTTTTTCTTGAGCAAATTTTGCATGGGGATATTATCTTCATGAGTATCCACTCTGATGCTGCCTATTCCCTTATGAATGGTCATCTTTTCAATCTCATTGAGAATAGCGGTTGCAACTCCTTTTTTCTTGAATCGTGAATCAACTGCAAGGCGGTGCACTACAGCATATTTTTCACTTGATAGCCAATTCCCGTCAAAAATATGCTCATAAGTGGGCTCTTTTGTAAATAAAACAGTGACCATTGCGATGACTTTTTTCTCATCGGTCATTACATAACCATTGTCGTTTGCAATATCCTGATTAATAATTTCACGTGTGGGATATCCATTTTGCCACTGATTGATATTAAGTTTTTTGAGAAAGTTTTGTGCCTGCAAAACAATCTCCATTATAGTATCAAGATCTGAAAATTTTGCTTTGTGAAATTCCATCACGACTTATATTTAATATATCGCAAAGATAAATAAAAGAAGAGCGTTTTATAATATCATAGAGGCAAATTATGATTTCAAAATAATTCATCTGGTTTAAAAAGTTGTTTTATCTTTGCCATATAAACCGATTTCTATGAAAAATAGTTCTTCTGTTTCACTTTGCTTAATTCAGTCTGACATCAACCCGAATGATATCTCAGCGAATATCAATCATTATAGTGAATTACTCAGGAAAATGACCACAAAGCCTGATATAATCATTTTCCCCGAAATGTTTACTACGGGTTTCTCGTCAAATCTTGATAAACTTGCAGAAAAGATGTCGGGACCAAGCGTCACTTTTCTTCAGGACACTGCGAAACTCTATCAGAGTGATGTTGTAGCAAGCATGGCAATCAACGAAGGTGGTAAAATATACAACCGACTTTTGTGGATTTCGTCTGATGGAATAATAGGTCAGTATGACAAGCATCATCTATTTTTTGGAGATGAAAAAGCCATTTGTACTCCCGGTTCCGAAAGAATAACCGTTTTTAGTCATGGCTTTTCCTTTTTGCCCTTAATTTGTTATGAAGTTCGTTTTCCGAAATGGTGTCGGAATCAATATCAAGCGGGGAATTTTTATTACGATGCTCTTTTATTTATAGCTAATTTTCCGGCGCAACGTTCAGAAACGCTCAAAATACTGGCACAGGCAAGGGCTATTGAAAACCAAGCGTATGTTATAGTTCTCAACCGTGTCGGAGTAGATGGGAATGGAAATCCACATAAGGGAAACAGCATGGTTGTCAATCCTTTGGGTGAAATTATTGCGTTAGCATCTGAAAATGAAGAATTCTTGCTGGAAATATCCCTTGAAAAAAAATATTTGGAAAAAATTAGAAAGAGTTTTCAGGTATATAAAGATTGGGAATAGTCTATAAAGAAACGGGAAATAGAATTTTCTTTAAACCAATTCCTTCATTTAATTTACAAGAAATTATCATTCAAGGCTTGCCTTAATTTGTGGCACAAGCTTATCGATGTTTCCAGCGCCGATGGTGACAAGAACCTCAGGCATGTTTCTCATCAGATAGGGAATAAGCTCTTCGGTTTTAAGTAAAACTTTATCTTTGATATCTATCTGATTAAGGAGCCAAGCAGCATTAATTCCGGGAATGGGCAACTCCCGGGCAGGATAAATTTCCAACAAGATAACCTTATCTAACCAGGCGAGAACTTCTGCAAATTGAGCTCCGAAATCACGAGTGCGACTGAAAAGATGAGGTTGGAATATCCCGGTGATTTTTTTTGTTGGATATACTTTTCTGACGGCTGTTATAAATGCCCTGATCTCTTCGGGATGGTGAGCGTAGTCATCAATAAAAACAAAATTTTCCTTTTCAATCTGGAAATCAAAACGCCTTTTTACGCCGGTAAAATCAGCAAATTTTTTGAGAAAAAGGGTTGTATCAACGCTCTTTCCTCTTTGTTCAAATTCCATACTTACTGCAGCAAAAGCGGCAAGCGCATTCAAGACATTGTAGTTGCCTGTGAGAGAAAGTTGAACATTCTCAAAAGTTTTGTTCCAGCAATGAATATTGAATATTGCCTTGTTGGGAAACAAGCGGATGTCAGTGGCATAGTAATCGCAAGAGGAGTCAAATCCGTAAGAGATTTTATGAGGATGTTCAATAAGTGAGTAAACGGATTCGTTAAGGATTAAGGTCCCGTTTTCATTTACTTGTTTCGCAAAGAGTTGAAAAGATTCTTCCAACTGTTTTTTTCCCCCGTAAATATCCAGATGATCGGCATCCATGGAAGTAATGACAGCAGTTGCCGGATGTAAAGTCAAAAAGGAACGGTCATATTCATCGGCTTCAGCAACAACAGTAGAGTAGGGAGTATGCATCAAAAAATTACTATTCAGATTTTTAGAAATTCCACCGATGAATGCAAGAATTTTTTCCTCCGGATTCAATAGGTGTGAGATCATGGCAGTCGTGGTAGTTTTGCCGTGAGTTCCTGCAACCGCTATGGTAGGAGCACTATCACTAATCATGCCCAACATCTGAGAACGTTTAAGAATAGGAATATTATTTTTTGCAAAATATTGATATTCAGCGTGTTGTTTGTTAACTGCCGGGGTATGAATGACCAAATCTACATCTTTGGGAATTTTAGAAATATTTTCATCAAAATGGATGGTTGCTCCTTCCTGTATCAAATTATCGGTTATATCGGTCTGGGTAAGGTCAAAGCCATAAACACTGACTCCGATATTGATGAAATAGCGGGCAAGTGCACTCATTCCAATGCCCCCGATTCCTAAAAAATAGACTCTCTTTAGTTCATTGATAGTCATGTTATTGTATTATTTTTGGTTCACGAAGTTTATTTTTCAAAGAAACTACTATAATCTTCAGGATACCAATTCATTTTAATAGCTTTTTCAGGAGGATATATAAAATAAACGGCTTCAGCTTCAGCGCAAATTACACCGTTTTGGTCAAGCAATTGAGTCTCAATAAAGCATAAGCTATGTTCAACTTCTCTGATTTTTCCTTTCAAGGTAATATGGTGTTGATCTGACAAAACAGGTTTTTTATATCTTACATTTAATCTGGAAGTTACTCCGGAAGTGTGGGCTTTAATATATACTGTCCAGGCAGCAATTTCGTCCAGCAAAGTAGATTGAATTCCGCCATGAATAACTCCGGGATAGCCTTCATAAAGATTTTTGGGAGTCCATTCAGATTCAACTCCTTCGTCTGTTTCCCAAAAATGCATTTGCAACCCGATGGCATTAAATGGAGAACAGGCAAAACAATTATAATTTTGTTTCGCAAAAACGTTGATGATTTTTCGTCTCATAGCGACATTATGAAAGTAAATTTTTCACAATTTCAGAGACCGCTTTATTGTCGGCTTTTCCGGCAAAAGCTTTAGTAGCAAGCCCCATTAATTTTCCCATCTCTTTGATTCCCGAAATGTTATTGTCGGCAATCAATTGTTTGAGGGTTGCGGTTATTTCCTCTTCCGTCATTTGCTTAGGCAGGTATTGGTTAATGAACCCAAGTTGGCAAATTTCTTCCTGATAGAGGTCATCGCGGTTTTGAGCCTTGTACAATTCTGCCGATTCTTTACGTTGTTTGGCAAGTCTTTGCAATGTTTTCAGTTCCAGATCCTCGGTTATCTCACCAGCCCCTTTTTCGGTTTTTAGCAAAAGAAGAGCTGATTTGATGGCCCTTAAAGCATTTAAGCGTTCTTTTTCTTTACCCAGCATGGCGGCTTTTATGTCGTCATTAATTCTAAGTTCTAAGCTCATAATTTAAAATTTTAATATTCATCAATCAAAGAGCCATAATTTGATTTACAATATCATCAATGGCTCTGGGTTTTGCAAATTTTCTGATATTATCTCCCATAATCTTACACTCCTTTTCATCATTGAGTAGTTGAAGGAGTTTTGGCATCAATTTTTCAGGAGCTTCCTGATCGGAAATCATCCAAGCGGCACTGCGGTCAGCAAGTGCTTTTGCATTTTTTGTCTGGTGGTCTTCTGCCGCATATGGAAAAGGCACCAAAATAGTAGGGGCCCCAACAATGGTTAACTCAGCAATTGCCAATGCCCCGGCTCGTGACACAATGATGTCAGCTACGCTGTATGCAAAATCCATATTTTTTATGAAAGGTACAATTTTGATTCTTTCATTTTCGCGCTTGAGCAAATCGGGAGAGATGTTTTTATAAAAGAGTTCTCCGGTTTGCCATAAGAGTTGTACACCTCTCTTTTCAATTTCATCCAGCCCGTCTGCAATGCATTTATTAATTGAAAAAGCTCCCAGACTTCCTCCGACAACCAAGATAGTCTTCCGCTCTTTCTTAAAACCGAAAAATTTAAAAGCTTCCTCGTTTTTAATAACTATATTTAAAATTTCTTCTCTGACAGGGTTGCCTGTTTTGATAATTTTTTCAGCCGGAAAGTAATTTTCCATATCATCATATGCAACGCAAATCTTATTTACTTTTTTAGCCAGTATTCTATTGGTAACTCCCGGGAAGGAATTCTGTTCCTGAATCAGAGTTGGGATGCCCAGTGAAATGGCAGATTTCAGAGCGGGACCGCTGGCAAAACCTCCAACACCGATGGCAACGTCAGGTGTGAAATTGCGGATTGTTTTTTTTGCCACCAACATACTCTTTAACAAAGCAAACGGGAGGCGCAGATTATTGTAAATTCCTTTTAAAGTAAAATCTCGGTTGATGCCCCAAATATCAAGTCCGACAATATTATACCCTGCCTCCGGAATACGCTTCATCTCCATTTTGTTCTTTGCGCCGATAAACAATATCTCAGCTTTTGGATTCTCTTTTTTTAATCTGTTGGCAATGGCAAGAGCGGGAAAAATATGTCCTCCTGTTCCCCCTCCAGAAATGATAAACCTCTTTTTCATTTTTATTTCATTTAGCCTTGCAAAAGTAGTCGTTTTTTTTTATTTGTGAAAGTAAATCTTCTTTTGTTCATCTGTAAAATAGATAAATTTATCAACCAGAAAACCCAATTTAGATTGTATTATTTTGTCTCTTTCAGGAAGTTTCTCATCCAATTTTTTCGATAAACTTATTAAAGTATTCCTGAATTTCTCCATTGAAATTATCATCCGATAATCTGGCTTTCATCAAAACTTCTCCGTCATTATGTTTTTCTTGGGGAACAACCATCTGGATAGGGAATGCTTCGCAGTAAGTGCATTTTTCTCCGGCTATCTCTTTCACAATAGCAAAGACATGATTGTAGCCATATTTGTCGTCTTTAGTGTCGAAACTACTACTGCAGCAAGTAACAAAAATCAGATTTTTAATCTCCAATAAATGCTTCGTAAGGAAGCTTTTTAATGGGTAAATCAAGGAACCCATCCAGACCGGGCCACAAAGAATTACACGGTCGTATTCTGTCAGCCGGTGAATTAGTTTTTTATTTCCGAACCCAATGCGTAGCATCAGAAAAAGAAAAGCGTTAATTTTCGGACGTAAAAGCTCAATGTCACAGCTTAATTTTTGAGCAATTTTTTCGGCAAGATATTTATTATTGCCACTCTTGGAGTAATAAATTACAATTGTTTTCATTTTTTAATTTTTATTTGGGCGTTCCGGCTTTGCCGTCGCGCTTTATGCTTCAACTCCACAGGCGTTGGCCATGGGGCTCATTGTCGCGGCAGTAGCTTCCTTCGGTCGCTCTGCTGCTCCCTGTGCCCCAAACCCCACGCCTTGTGGAGTTTCCGCTACAATCGCTAACGCATAACACCCTGGTTATTATTATTTTTTCTTAATCTTTTCGTATGAGATAATTTTTTTGAATGCAAAAATATAGGATTATTTTAAAAATTACTCTTTTTTAATTTTTTTATTCACAATAGATCTCTTCACACTTTATGATTCTTAAAATGAGAATTAATTCACCCCTTTTTATCTTTCCCCTGGTTTTACTAAAAATCGTATTTTTGCATTGCAAACTTGATTATTATGCTGATTAAAAATATAAGAATTATTGATCCTGACAAAGATTTTATTGGGGATGTACAAGTAAAAAACGGAATTATTTCTGCCTTGGGTGTTGACTTGCGCTATGATGGAGAAGTATATGATTATTCCGGATACGAGTACGTGTTAGTGCCTGCTTTTACTGACTTACATGCCCATTTCCGGGATCCCGGTTTCACCTATAAAGAGGATATCTTTTCCGGAAGTATGGCTGCTGTTAAAGGTGGATACAGTGCAGTTAATTTAATGCCAAATACTAAACCGGTGTGCAGTTCTATGGAATTGGTTCGCGATGTACAAGACCGAATAAAAGCACTGCATACTATTTTTGCCAATCAAACCCTTAGCATGACAAAAGATCTGGAAGGCAATGATATAGAATATCTTAAGGTTTTGAAAAAAGGAGAAATATTATTTGTTACAGATGATGGAAGGGGGGTGAATGATGATGCCATAATGGAAAAAATCTTCAATATATGTAAAGAAAAAGATATCTGCATCATGGCTCACGAGGAAGATGCCCGATTCAGCTCTTCAGACATGCGGTTGGCGGAAAATTACATGACTTTCAGGGATTTGAGCCTATGTGAAAAAACCGGCGGGAGAATCCACTTTTGCCATGTCAGCACAAAGGAGGTTGTGGAAGCTATTGCAAAAGCAAAAGCTAAAAGGTTACAAGTTACCTGCGAAGTGACCCCTCATCATATTAGTGCCACTGCTTCAGAAGCCAATTATTATCGCGTCAATCCTCCTTTCCGTGAACAGCAAGACATTGATGTCCTTATCAATGCAATGCAAAAAGGTCTTGTTGATGCTATTGCTACCGACCATGCACCGCATAGTGCCGAAGATAAACTGAACGGTTCCCCCGGAATGACCGGTCTAGAAATTGCTTTTCCTTTATGCTATACAAAACTGGTAATGGGCAATTTTCTTACACTTCCTCAACTTGTAAATCTCATGTCAACAAATCCTTCCAAAATTATGAAATTGAACAAAGGAAAATTTGAAGTGGGGATGATGGCAGATTTTGCCCTGCTCGATTTAAATACTCCGTTTGTTATAGATTCATCCACTTTTGTCTCTAAAGGAAAAAATACTCCTTTCAACGGGAAAAAAGTTTATGGTAAAATTATAAAGACCTTTATTGGCGGACGCATATTTTAATGGAAAATCAGAGAGAAACCTTTAATGATCATCCTATTTATACCCTGTCGGAGATAGGGGCCAGCTTGCGTTCAGTGATTGCCAAAAACTATCCCCGAGCTTATTATATAAAAGCGGAAATTATTAAACTTAATTTTTATCCCCGCTCCGGCCATTGCTATCCTGAACTTGTCGAAAAGGAAGGAACGCAGACAAAAGCACAAATGCGGGCTATTATTTGGGCTGCCCAATATCAGGCAATCAATGAGCGGTTCCGTAGAATTACAGGAGAACCGCTTAAAGAAGGAATCGGCATCCTTTGCCTTGCTACTGTTGAGTTTGATATGAAACACGGGCTCTCTCTCTTTATTCAGGATATTGAACCTACCTATACCCTCGGGGAAATGGCCAAAAATAAGTTGATGGTTATCGAAAAACTTAAAAAAGAGGGAATCTTTAATGCTAATAAAGAAAAAAAACTGCCTCTGTTACCCCAGCGAATAGCCGTTATATCTGTTGAAACCAGCAAAGGGTATAGCGATTTTATGGTAACACTGAATAATAATGCCTATGGCTATCGTTTTTATTGTCAACTTTTTCCATCAATTCTGCAAGGGGATAAAGCAATCATCACAATTCCTGCTCAATTGAATGAAATTAAAAATGCATCATCTCCATTTGATTGCGTTGTCATCATACGGGGCGGTGGGGGAGATGTCGGATTGAGTTGCTATGATGATTATCGACTGGTAAGTGCGGTGGCTAATTTTCCATTGCCGATTATTGCCGGAATAGGTCACTCTACTAATGAAACTATTACCGATATGGTGGCCTTTGAAAGCAAAATTACTCCTACTGATGTGGCCAACTTCTTTATTGAACGATACCATAATTTCGATAAAATTATTGAAGAAAATAAATCTTATATTTTTTCAAAGGCTTCTCTAATTATTAAAGAAGAAAAAAATAAAGTTGCTCAGCTTGAGTACTTCAGAAATAATATTGCTGCTCAATTTTTAACCCGTGAAAAAAATATAATTAATCAAATAGAAAGTAAATATGTTTCTTTGGCACTTAAAATTACTGCTAAAGAAAGAGCCGAAATTACTCAGCTGGAAAATTTGCTTCTGTTTGAAACGAAAACCCGTATCAATCTGGAGAAGAGTTCTATCAGCAATGCCCTTAATAATCTTAAATTTAATTTCACAAAAATTATTGATCCTCAGTCAAAAAAGATTGATAATAATAAACAATTGCTGCACCTCTTTTCAAAACAGTTGCTTAATAAACAAAAAGTAGAAATCAATAATGCAGATGCGAAACTGGGATTGCTTCATCCGGATAATATTCTCAGACGGGGATTTAGTATCACCTATTTGAATCAAAAGTCAATTACCGATTCTAATGATGTTAAACCCAAAGATGAAATTGTAACAAAATTATATAAAGGAGAAATTAAGAGTGTGGTAACTTGATTTTCTCTGAAAACAGATACTTTTTTTTATGAACATAAATTAATATTATAGAAACTATGAAAACCCCAAACCCGATACCTACTTATACTGAAGCATTTGAAGAGCTTCAGGAAATTGTTCGTCAAATGGAAAATGCCGATATTTCTGTAGACGACTTGTCTTCTAAGATTCAAAGAGCTTCGCTTCTTATTAAAATATGTAAAGATAAGCTGACCAAAACCGAAGAAGAAGTGACAAAAATTATGGGTGAAATTAAGTGAACGCTCTGATAGAAAATTGTTTTAAAGTATGGTATTCATAAATTTAAAAGAATAATAATGTTTGATCTGATTGCACAAGAATTAGAAGATTATTGCGAAGAACATACTTCGGATGAAAGAGAACTTCTCTATCAGCTTTATCGCGAAACAAACCTAAAAGTAATTAAACCGCGTATGATTTCGGGCAAATTACAGGGAGCTTTTCTTACTTTTATTGCTAAGATGATAAAACCGGAAAATGTTCTCGAAATTGGTACTTTTACCGGATATTCGACTATTTGTCTTGCGGAAGGGCTTCCCCAAAATGGAAAAATAGATACCATTGAAGTTGATATGGAATTGGAAGATATCATAAGGAAATATGTCTCAAAGTCCGGTTATGAAAACCAAATAAACCTGCTTTTAGGCAATGCATTGGAAATTATTCCAAATCTGAACAAATCGTGGGATTTGGTTTTTGTGGATGCAGATAAAAAAGACTATCTAGCCTATTATAAATTGATTCTTCCACAAATGAAAAAAGGAGCTGTTATGTTGGTTGATAATGTTCTTTGGAGCGGAAAAGTGTTGAATGATGTTCCTGAAAATGATAAAGATACTAAGGCTATAATGGCTTTTAATGATTATGTTCAACAAGATACAAACGTAAAGAATATGATTCTCCCTTTTAGGGATGGAATGATGTTGATTGAAAAATTATAACCATGAGAATTGATATTTTAACCCTTTTTCCTGATATGTTTTCCGGAGTTTTTTCACAGTCAATTATCAAAAGAGCTGTGTCAAAGAATCTTTTGGAAATATTTCTTCACAATATTCGTGACTATTCGTTGGATAAGCATAAAAGGGTGGATGACTACCCTTTCGGTGGAGCTGCCGGCATGGTGATGATGGTTGAACCGATAGCCCGATGTATCAATCATCTGAAGTCAGAAAGAGAATACGATAGTGTATTGTTGACTGCCCCTGCAGGGGCTACTTTTAATCAACAAAGTGCTAATCGTCTTTCTCTTTGTAAAAATATGATTATCCTTTGTGGGCACTATAAGGGAATCGACGAAAGAGTTAGGGAACTTTTTGTTACCGAAGAAATTAGCATCGGTGACTTTGTCCTTTCAGGTGGGGAAATCGCAGCCATGACTATTGTGGATGCAGTTGCCCGAATTATCCCGGGAGTGCTGAATGATGAAACATCCGCTTTGTCAGACTCATTTCAGGATGGACTGCTCTCTGCTCCTGTATATACACGTCCTGCTGATTTTGAAGGACATAAAGTTCCCGAGGTGCTTCTTTCCGGCAACGAAAAACTTATCAGAGAATGGGAACTCGAACAGCAATTGAAAAGAACCCAAAAACGTCGACCTGACCTATGGAATGATAATTTCAATGTAGAATAATAGCTTTTGAGCCCTCTGGATGTTCAATTATCAATTGTAGTTATTTTTCGGTGAAATAGTTTTTTAACTTAATAAAGCTAAAAAAATGGTTGATTTTCAATCGACCTGAGATTAAAACGTTTTATTTTCTTTTATTTAATTACCTGTATTCTTTTTCATTATTTTTGAGGCATCAAATTAATTAGTGAAAATGCTTGAAATTAGCAAAATTGCAGACTTAATAAAACCTGAAAAATCAATAATTTTTGATGCCCAATCCAATATTTCCGAATTGTGTTTTGATAGCCGTTCAGTTTCATTTCCGGCCCAGACACTTTTTTTTGCTATAAAAACGGACAAAAATGATGGTCATCGTTATATTGAAGATTTGGTTAAAAGAGGGGTGCTGAATTTTGTTGTAACCGAACCTCTTGATAATTTCCGTCAATATAGTCAAGCCAATTTTCTTCAGGTTAGGGATGCTGTGGAGGTTTTACAAGAAATTGCTTCATTTCACCGCAATGAATTTTCAATTCCTGTCATTGGAATTACGGGTAGTAATGGAAAAACAATCGTTAAAGAGTGGCTTTCTTTGATGTTGGCTGATGATTACAATGTGGTGAAAAATCCCAATAGCTATAATTCGCAAATTGGTGTTCCGGTATCAGTTTGGCAAATGAATAAAAATCATACGCTGGGTATTTTTGAAGCAGGCATTTCTAAACCGGATGAAATGATTAAATTAGCCCAAATCATTCAACCTACAATTGGCATTTTAACTAATATAGGGGAGGCCCATTCTCGTTTTTTTAAGGATAATCACGAAAAACTTGTTGAGAAACTTACGCTTTTTAATAATGCTGATTCATTAATCTATTGCGATGACAATGAATTGATTTATAGAGAGTTAAAAGATAGTAAATATGAGAAATTATTAAAATTATCTTGGGGGACCAGAAGTGATTCTTTTTATAAAATATCCAATAGAAAAAATTTCAAAAACTATACTGTTATTGATATTGATAATCAATCGTTTATGATTCCTTTTGTGGATTCTGCCTCAATAGAAAATGCCTTAAATGCTGCCGTATTGTTGCTCTTTTTAAAATTTCCTGCTCCAATTATTAATCAAAAACTTGCATTGCTGACGCCGGTTTCTATGCGAATGGAAATTATTGAGGCTCTTAATCAGTCGATTGTGATTAATGATACCTATAGTCTCGATATCAATTCTTTGCGTATTGCTTTGGATTTTCTCAATTCTCAGGTTCAGCTTCCTGATAAATGCCTTATTATTTCTGATTTTGAACAGGTCTCCTCTTTTTCGGATGCTGATTATGAAGATATTTTTCATTTATTGGAAAAAAATAATATAACCAGGTTCATCGCCGTTGGGAAGATATTTTTTCAGAAACAAAAACTTTTTAAAATTAAGGAGCAATATTTTTATTCCACCACAGATGAGCTGATTAAGGATATTGACAGAATTAATTTACAGCAAACTTCCATATTAATTAAAGGAGCACGGAGTTTCCATTTCGAAAGAATTGTTGATCTTTTGAAAATGAAGACCCATCAGACAATATTATCCGTTAATCTGTCTGCAATTATTAATAATTTGAATTATTATAAAAGTCTAATTAAACCATCAACCAAAATTGTTGCAATGGTTAAAGCACTTTGTTATGGTTTGGGGGATGTTGAACTTATCAATGAGTTAAGTTATCATAATATTGATTACCTTGCAGTAGCCTATACCGATGAGGGAGTGCGTTTAAGAAATCGAAATGTAATTACTCCTATTATTGTTCTTGGAGCAGAAGCTCATAGTTTCGAAAAGATGGTTAATTACTCTCTAGAACCCGAAATTTATAATTTTTATTATCTTAATCAGTTAGAAAAAACACTTGCGTTGCATCCCGAAATTACTAGTTTTAATATTCATATAAAGATTGATACAGGTATGCATCGGCTTGGCTTTGAAAAACAAGATATTCCCAAGTTGATTGAGATTGTGAAACAAAATCCACAACTTAAGATTGCCTCTATCTTTTCTCATTTGGCTGCTGCTGAAGATGAAAAAGAAGATTCCTTTTCAAAACATCAAATTAACTATTTTACTGAAGTTGCCGATCAAATTAGAAATTGTTTTTCCTATCCCATTTTACGTCATATTTTGAATTCATCCGGCATTTCGCGTTTCCCTGATGCTCAGTTTGAAATGGTAAGACTTGGAATAGGGTTGTATGGATATTCGCCGATTGAGAAGGATAAAATGCATTTGATGAATCCGGTTACTTTAAAAACGCTTATAACACAAGTAAAGAAAATTCCTGCCGGAGATTCAATCGGTTACAACAGAACTTTTATTGCTGAAAAGGAAATGAAAGTGGCCATTATTCCAATCGGATATGCTGACGGACTTCCTCGTGAGTTGAGCAATGGGGTTGGTGAAGTATATGTGAATGGCGCTTTTGCCCCTCTGGTCGGTAAAATCTCAATGGATATGGCTGTTATTGATATTTCCGGTATTAATGCTTTTGTTGGTGATGAAGTTATTGTATATGGAGATATGAATACGGTTGATAAAGTTGCTTTGAAAATTAATAAAATTCCCTATGAATTGCTTACTTCAATTTCAAGAAGAGTTCCAAGAGTGTATGTTATGGAATAATGCTTGTTCATGGCGGAATTTGATATTATATTTTGATAATTAGATGATTAGATGATTATATGAAACAATACATAAAGAAATTTAATATAGTGCCCTCTTGGGTGATTTTGTTGCTTGACATTTCTTTTGTTTTTCTGGCAGCACTTTTTGCAGTTATTATTCGTGACAATTTTCATATTCCTGCCCATTTTTCAAGATATGTTTATCTTTATGTGCCTCTTGCCATTGCGGCTGTTAGAGTGCTTTTTTTCTTACTTTTCGGTACTCAGAAAATTGTTGTTCGTTTTACTAATACTAAAGATGTTATTAGGATTTTTATTTCCTGCCTCTCTGCTTCTCTTTTTCTGGGATTGATGAATTTGGTTTCTTTTATTTTTGTTAAGCAATTTGTCGTGCCGACTTCTGTCATTATAATGGAGTTTTTTATTACTACTGTAATAATGGTATTTTACAGATTTGCTTTTAAAATAGTTTATCTTGAAAAAGTAAATCCTACTAAATTAAAGAAAAATATTGTGATTTTTGGTGCCGGTGAAGCAGGAATTACTACTAAAAGAGCATTAGATAGAGATACCGAGAGTAAATATAATGTCTCCGCATTTTTTGATGAAGACTCCAACAAAATTGGCAAAAATGTAGAAAGTGTTTTTGTCTTTGGTTATAAGGATATGGCTGATTACTTTTCAAAAAATGATATCGCTTTTCTTATTATTGCAATTCAAAACCTTCCACCCCATAAAATTAACGAAGTTACCGAAATTGCTTTGCAATTTAATGTTAAAGTTTTGATTGTACCTCCGGTAATGAGGTGGATAAACGGAGAACTGAGTTTTAAACAGATTAAAAAAGTAAAAATTGAAGATTTACTTGACCGTGATCCGATTGTTCTGGACGAGACATTAGTTAACAGGGATTTACGTAATCAAACAATTTTAATTACCGGAGCTGCCGGCTCGATTGGAAGTGAAATTGTTCGCCAGGTGATGAATTTCAATTACAAACAGCTAATCCTGATTGATAACGCTGAAACCCCTACTTTTTATCTTCAAAATGAATGTTTTTTAATAAACAGATTAAGAAATATTGAAATTAAAATAGTCGATATTTGCGATTATGTGAGTATGGAAGAGATTATCTCCCATTTTAGACCAAGTATTATTTTTCATGCTGCAGCCTATAAACACGTTCCTCTCATGGAAGAAAATGTTAATGCGGCTATTAAAACAAATGTTGAGGGAACAAGACTATTGGCTGATTTAGCTGTCAAATATGAAGTGAAGAAATTTGTGATGATTTCTACCGATAAAGCTGTAAACCCAACTAATGTAATGGGTGCTTCCAAAAGAATCGCCGAAATTTATGTCCAGTCCCTGAATTTTTATCAGGATTCAACAAAATTTATTACTACTAGATTTGGCAATGTGTTGGGTTCTAATGGTTCTGTAATTCCTATTTTTCGTCAACAAATAGAGGAAGGCGGTCCCATTACGGTTACCCACCCTGATGTTACTCGGTTTTTTATGACTATTCCAGAAGCTTGTCAATTGGTAATTAATGCCGGAGCAATGGGACTTGGAGGCGAAATTTTTATTTTTGATATGGGCAAATCTGTTAGAATTTATGATTTAGCTATTAAAATGATTAAACTTTCGGGACTTGAATTGGGAAAAGATATTAAAATTGAGTTTACTGGTCTTCGTCCGGGGGAAAAATTATTTGAGGAACTGCTTACTATTCAGGAGAATTCAATTAAAACCAATCATAATAAAATTATGATTGCCAAGGTTAATCCCTGCCAATATGAAGAGGTTTCAGAACAAATTGCAGAACTTGTGAAGTTGAAAAATGAAAAACCTCATAATATTGTGAAAAAAATGAAAGAAATTGTCCCTGAATTTATTAGCAATAATTCTGAGTTCGAAGAATTAGATGCATAACTCTTAGTTGTTTATATAAATTTCACTCAGAATCTCATTTTTTAATTATGAGGAGTGAATATGATGAGCCTCGTTGCGCTTAGTTATTGTTTGATAGCAAAGTGCAGAACTATAAATAAAATTCCCCAAATAAAAGTAATTAAAAGAATTCCGCGACCAGTTAAATCGTATTTTAACTTAAGTAGATAGTAGCGCAGTAAAAACAAATTGGGAATTATACTTAATAATAATACTTTTTGCATGGATACAAATGCAATATTTCCGGTATAGTTTTCAATGATGGCAATAATTCCATATAAAATTCCAAATAAGGCGGCAGGAATGACAAGTCCTAATAAAATTCCCATCCAAATGTTGTCTCTTCTTAATTTTTCCATCATTCTTCAATGTATTTTAATGATTGTATATGCTGATAGGCTGTCATATCAAATTGAACCGGCTGAACTGAAACGTAATTATTTGTTAAGGCCCATTGACAACTATCTTCCTTTAAATCCTGATCTACCAAATGACCAGTAAGCCAGTAATATTTTCTTCCAAATGAATCAATGCGCTCTTCTAAATCCTCATGCCAATAGCCATTGGTCTGTCGGGCAATTTTAATTCCCTTTATATCTTCCAGTTTACATTGAGGAATATTAACATTTAGGCAGATGTGATTAGGAAAAGGATTGTTCAGGACTTTGTAAATAATCTTTTTGCTTACTTCAATTGAGGCTGAAAAATCAGCATCAGGAGAATAGTCTACCAGTGAGATGCCAATTGCCGGAATGTTTTCAAAACTCGCTTCAATTGCCGCAGCCATGGTTCCTGAATAAATAAGACTTACAGATGAATTTGATCCATGGTTAATCCCGGATAAAACCAAATCAATTTTGCGATCTTTAAGTATTACGCGTTGACCAAGCTTTACACAGTCAACAGGTGTTCCATTGGTGCGGTAATAGGGAATAGATTCTTCAGTATGATAGAGTTTTATTCTTAGCGGAACATTCATCGTAATGGCATGCCCCATCCCTGAACGTGGTCCGTCAGGAGTTATAACAACAACTTCGCCAAATTCTTTTGCCGCTTTAACCATGGCCGCAAGACCTTTTGCTTCATAACCGTCGTCGTTTACAATGAGTATAAGAGGATTTTTCTTCATTTATTTTAAAATCTTATTTTTTTACTATTTTATTAATATTCAATATTTTACTTTCTTGTCGAATGATCAGCATATAGAGCCCTTGCGACAAATTACTCATGTCTATTTTTCCACTGTTTCCTGAAAAACTCTCTTTTTTAATCAATTTTCCATAAACATCCAAAACTTCAATTTGTTTTATTGAAAAATTACAATTTTTAATGTCAATATTCACATAATTTGAAGTAGGATTGGGAAAAATAGTGACCGAAACATTTTCAAAATTTTCAATGGATGTCTCTCTTACTTTTTGTGGAAGACTAATATAATCAATCATGGCAAGATCTTGCCCTTCTGCTACATAAGTATCCTTGATATATTTCCAATAGAAAGTGTGATTACCGGCAGTAACGGGAAAAACAGCTCTGGTCCATGATATCTCACCATCCCAATAAGATTGCAAAGTGTTGTCAATATAAAATTCAAGTCTGTCATATCGGTACCCGTTGCCTTCTTCACATGAAACATAATAATAAAATGAAATGGAATCAGGATTTGCTACATTAATTGAAATGCTTAACTGAGAAGTCTGGTTGTCACTAATCTCTTTTGAACGTGCTGAATAAGTACCTTCAAAACAATTTAAAGTTGTCAATTCCCAAGGATAGGTTGAACTGTTTTCCCACTCATATTTGGTAAATGTTCCTGTTTCCCAATCTTCAATGGTTGTTCCGATTGGAATTGCAAAATCTTTGATTATAGAATATAACCCATATCGATATACTATCCTGATATTTGTTGAGCCGGCTTCGGTTACATTAGGATTTACAGATATTCTAAAAGAGGCAGTATATTCACTGTCAACATCAATGATGGGGATCATATTGACAAGATTTTCAATGATAAGTTTCCCATCTAAACTACTGAGAGATATATTCCCAAATCTTGTTGCAGAATTTCCACTATTATGTAATGGAATTTTGATTATGCAATTTTCAGCAAAGTCCAGTTGATGATTAATATCAACATTTGAGCCTGAATCATCAATAACATAATCTGAAATTTCAAAATTTGGGACATATATAATTTGTTGTAAATTAAAATAATATGTGTTGTTGTTGTATTTTAGTTGAATGATAAAATTGACCATATGTCCAAAAGGAATATCATTGGCAACACAAAACTTAAATGTAGAGTTAGAACAATTGGTATATCCGTTGTTAATCTGAGCAATCGAAGTAGTTGAGTCCAATAATGAAATATAAGGATCTGATGTTCTGAGAGTAAGTAGTATGTTATTGGTGGATTCTGTTCCACAATTTTTAAGACACAATGTCATTTCAACAGTTTCGCCGTAATCGGGGAAACTGTTGTTATTGCCAATTATTTCTGCAAATGAATGAGAGTCGTAAACTAAATAAGGTCCATTGGCAATGAAACTAATAATTCCTTGATATGGTGTATAATTGTATTTTGACGCAAGTACCTGAATGGTATCCTGAAGAGTTAATGTAGTGGGAATTGCTAAATTTAATGATCCATTGCTAATATAACCCTGTGCCAATATTTGATTGTTGCAGGATAATACAATTTTACTCCCTTCAATTGGTGATGTGAACGAAATATTTGTTACCCCTAGATTTATATTGGACAAGTGATTAACTGATAACTCTTGAGGAATTGCCGTTCTTAACATCAAAGAGGGGTCGCCAAAGATCAGCCATGTTCTGTAAGTTTCAACATCATTGTAAATCTCCAACATTTTTAGGAGTCCATCAAAAACAATTCCCCCAAATCTACGCTTAATATTTCCTGATATAGATTCAGTAAGAACATTATTTATTTCGTCTTGCCCGGCCATTGGAGGATCCCAGGGTTGATTAATAGATGACATTAATACTCCTATTGCCCCGGTTAATTCACCATTATAGTTTGCCCGCATCCAACTTTCAGCAAAACAGGTTTGATTAACATAATCTCCATTCTGACAAGCAACTGAAATGATAAAAGGAAGTTTGTTATAATTTGACAAAGAACTGATGTTTCCGGAGCTTAACCCACTTGTTCCAAATGCATTATATGAACCATGACCACAGTAATTCAAAATCCCTACGCCATTGTTTAAGGCATTTGAAACTTGAGTTGCAGTCGGATCTCCTGCTCCATCTAAACCTCCTTGACTCCCTTCAAAAAACTCATATCCGGAATTATAATGATAATTTAAAAGTAAATTGTCTATATTTCTTATGTGTTCATAATCATACTCGTTATTGTCTCCTGGACCTTCTTCAGAACCAATTCCACAAAAGCGTTCAAAATGGGAGCTCTCAGGTGGATTTTGTTCATATTGAATGAATTTCTGAACTTGTGTGCTAACTTGTGCTACTGTCTCTGCTGAGATTCTTCCTAATAAAATGTCAGGAATATTATCTGATCCGACAACTTCTGAGTAATAATTGTCACATGATTCACCCCCAAGAATATAGGAGGAAATCTGAGAATTATCCCCTGCCAAAATGACATACGCAAGATTGTGATTGTTATAGTAATTTGTAATATATGATTTGATTAAAGCACTGGTGTTTCCGATAGTTTCTCGTGCAATTATTTCTGTGTGGATTCCATTCTTGATTTTCCAGTTTAATAAAGGATTTAATGCCGGAATATAATTTTCAGGAGCAATTATCAATAAGTCGCCCTCTTCAATCGATGGCGTATAATTGGTTTGTTGGTAGTTTACAAATTGAGATTTATATATTTCATTAAATTCACTTGTGATTTTTTGAGCTTCAGTTTGAACATTCCTTTTGTCAAACTTTATACATATTAACATGGATTTGTATACTTTCAGAATTTTCTGAGTAGGATTATACTGAAAAGGGTAACAAATTAATGAAATTCCCTGATAATCCCTTAAAATAAAAGGATCCCTTAAAAATAAAGGACTTTTGGGAAGCAAAGAATCTATCTGATATTGAGCCCCTTTTTGATAGGGAATAGTGGAAGGATCTATCGTTCTTAATATTCTTCCTTTTGAAGGAACTAGTTCAAAATCAGAGATTTCATAATGATCGGATTCAACTAACTCAACTGTTGTGTTTGCATTTTCAGGTATTATGATAGAAGTTGAAGTAAGTAATAGTTCAGGAGCGCCGGTTTCGTTCACGGGATATCCCCCTTTCATTTGTAATTTATTCATAATTTCTCCATTGACGTCTACTTGAGTCGTCTTGAATTCCGGAAAATCAACTCTTATGAATATTTCATAATCTTTTGATGATACGATGTTAAATTTTGCTTCCTGTGAAAATACCTTTACAGCTAGTAATATAAATATGATAATTAAAAAGGATCGAATTTTATTCATAATATATTGATTGACATTAATTTATTTTGAGAATTGACTTTACGCTATTGATCACAGTATCTATCACAATATTAATATCTTCATTACTGAGATCGTAATATACAGGTAAGCTTATTTCACGGGAATAATTATCATATGAAACCGGAAAATTGCCAATTTGAAAACCCATATTCTTGTAAAAGCTGAGCATTGGAAGAGGAATGAAATGTACATTAACAGCCACTTCATTTCTAAATATTTCTTCCATAATAGCATCCCTTTGTTGTTCTGATATATTTTTAATTCTTAGTGTGTATACATGATAGGAGCTTTTTTTATCCGGAGTCTCATATTGTGGCAGTTCGAAGATGTTATATTTTGAAAAAGCTTTACTATAAGAATCAAAAATAAATTTTCTTCGGACAAGCATATCATCTTCATATCTTTCCAGTTCAACCAAACCAATTGATGCCAGTACATCAGTCATATTGCATTTATAACCTGCTTCAAATACATCATATCTCCAGTTTCCTAATTTCATTTTGGCTAAGGCATCTTTACTTTGGCCATGTAATGATTTTATTGACAGATTTTTATAAATAGAGTCCTGGTCAAACGCTGAGGAAAGGTTTAAACAGATGGCACCTCCTTCAGCGGTAGTCAGATTTTTTACTGCATGGAAAGAAAATACTGTAATATCTGTGAGGCTGCCGGTATGTTTTCCTTTATATATTGCCCCAAAAGAGTGTGCCGAATCGGATAGAATTAATATTCTTCCAAGTTTTTTCTGTTCGTCAGTTTTTGGTTCAAATAATTTTATAGTATCAGGATGATGCACCAATGCATTGATTTCATCATAATCACAAGGTAGTCCTGCTATGTCAACAGGAATAATTACTTTCGTTTTTTTTGTAATAGCCTTTTCGATATTGCGAATGGAAATATTAAAATCTTTGCATACATCAACCATCACAGGTGTGGCTCCGCAATGAATCACAACATTGGCTGTTGCACAGTAAGTGTATGAAGGAATAATAACTTCATCTCCCTTTGTCACGCCAAACCATCTTAGAACCAATTCTAAACCAGCAGTGGCAGAGTTAACACATACAACATTTTTAATGCCACAATAAGATGCAATTCTTTTTTCAAACTCTTTGGTTTTGGGACCTGTAGTAATCCATCCAGATCTAAGAGCAGCAGATACTTCTGCAATGGTTTTTTCATCAATGCGAGGAGGAGAAAAAGGAATTGGCATGTGATTATTTATTTTAGTCTTTCTAATTTTTTGGCTTTTTTGTCTTTAGATAGCTTTGCTAATTCATCAATATTTGCAGCAAAGGTAAAGTAATTAGGGACAGCTCCAACAGCAAAGTGTGAACGGGAAAAACCAATCTTGATGGATTTGATATTAAGCATAAAACCATAGGAAAATCCGGCAAATGAATTTTTTTGAGGAATTTTCATTTCCTGATGCTGATTATGATTATAGGCAAACTGAAGTGAGAGGTATTTTGTTGGTATAATTTCTATTCCGAAAATTATATGTCGGAAGAAATTGTCAAAAAATCTCGAAACATTTGATGGATATTTTATATCACCTGTTAAGGCATCTGTTTCCAAAAAAGGGTCCTTTTCTCCCACGTATGCCATATCCCATTTGTAAAGAGAATGTAAGGAAATATGATATCGAACCGGAAGATATTGAAAACGTTGAGAAAAGGCAATTTGAATGTCAAAAGGAGTTTTTTCGAAATTGCCCGGGGTAAAGGCTTTGAGTTCGGATCCAATATTTTTAAATAACAGTGTTAATGAAATATTCTTTTTCGGATTGTAGTAACTCCCGGCAACATCTAATGCAAGACCAAAAGAAGAGTAGCTTTCATAAGCACAATATATCATTTTTAGATTGGCCCCGATAGAAAAATTACTGTCCAACTGACGTCCCCATCCAAGTGTCATTGCCAAATCGTTAGCGCCAAAATATCCCAGCTGATTCCCAATTTCATCCGTGGAGATAAACTTTCCATATCCAACATATCTCATCTCTAAAGCAAAACTACCGACCTTTTTAAAGGTGTGTGAATAAAGAGCTGAACCATAACTGACATTCGAAAAGAAATCAGTAAAATTCAAAGAAATGGCATTGTTGTGTCTTTTACTAATGTAGGAGGGATTGTAGTTAATAAGTGTAGGGTCATCATCGTAAACAGAAATCAAACTGCCTCCAAGGGCTGCAATTCTACTTGAATAACTGAAATCAAGGAAATTATAAATGTTATTTCCTCCAGTTTGAGCTTTTAACCCTGAAGAGAATAAGCAAATAAGAAGAAAATATAAAAATCTTTTGATCATGACCTGAAAAGTTGGGGACAAAGATACAACATTTTGCGATTATTTTATGGTGATTTTCTCATTATTAATGGTTTGAAGATTCAAGCAGGGTAATGATTTTATAGACCAATGTCGCTGCTAATACGTTGGAAGCATGTTGCCCCGTTTGAGGACACAGTTCAACAACATCAAAACCGACAATCTTTTTTGATTGACAAAGTAATTTTATAAAATCTATAACCATGTACCAACTTAAGCCTCCCGGTAATGGAGTTCCGGTTGCCGGCATGATTCCGGGATCAAATCCATCCAAATCAATTGTGAGATATACATTTTCTGTCAATTGATCAAGGGCTCCCTTCATCCAGTTTGAGTTATTGTGAATATTATGGGCATAAAAAATATTTTCTTCCATAATGTTGACTTTTTCCTCAATGCATACATTCCTTATTCCTACCTGTATAACTTTTGCATATTCTTGAGCTCTTCGCATTACGCATGCATGATTATAAACAGAACCTTGATACTCATCACGTAAGTCAGCGTGAGCATCTATTTGTAAAACAGATAGATTCGTATATTTTTTACTTATAGCCTTAATGGCTCCAATGGAAACAGAGTGCTCTCCCCCCAATAACCCTACCAATTTTTTTTTCGAAAGAAAATAATTTACACGGTCAAAAACCGATTGAACCATTGCTTCGGGAGAAGTAAGATCAAAATGAAACCTATCAGTATGGATTCCTGATTTATAAGCTTCAATTCCGAATTGTGGGTCGTAAAGTTCAATGCTGTCAGAGGCTTCAATGATAGCTTCTGGACCTTTGTCGCATCCTTTGATAAATGTGCTGGTACCATCATAGGGAACCGGAATCAATACATATTTGGCTTTCTCAGGCAATGAGAACTCTTTTTCCATGTCTAAAAAATATTCCATAAGGTATGCTTTGTTTTAATAAGCAAAAATACAACTAACCGATAAATAAAAGCCATTTAATTTTAAAATATAAATAGATAGTTTATTAACGGAATATCTCTATTTTCAGTATTTTTGTTATAAAAAAAATTATGTCGTTAATTTTTAAAAGACATATTTTAGACAATGGATTAAGACTTATTATTCATGAAGACAATCTTACTCCTCTTGTTCTTGTAATTTAGTCTACAATGTAGGTTTAAAAAATGAAAATCCGGAATTAACCGGAATAGCCTCCTTTTATAACATTATACGTTTCGTGGATCCCCAAATATCGCTAATTATAATTTTCATTGGCAAAAAATTGGAGCTTTTAACAATGCATATACATCTCAGGATATCACTCATTTACATATAATATTGCCTTCCAATAATTTGGAACACGACTTTTGGTTGGGAGTCTGCCAGAAAGTTTATTTTCTGAAGAGAAAACCAATATTTTTTTTATTGACATTAAAGCCATTCGGGATGAGCATAGGGCATATTTTCTAAATCAAATTTGCCTTTGTGAATACCTTTCATTCCATAATAGAATTTTTTTATTTCAATCATGTCATCCTCAATATTATCATCGGGATAGAAAACTTTCCCAATTCCCCCCTTTTTAACAGTATAATCAAGATATCCAAGCATGATAGGAACTTCTGCCTCTTTGGCAATGAAATAAAATCCCTTTTTCCACTTAGGATTTCTCTTTCGTGTACCCTCAGGAGCAATCAACAAGGCTATTTCATTACTATTTCTGATAAGATCAGCAGCAAATTTATGGAAATTCCTGGCATTTTTTCTGTCAACAGGCATTCCTCCCAACTTTTTTAAAATTGAACCAAGTGGCCACCAAAAAACTTCACTCTTAATCAAAAAAACAGTTTTTACACCCATCGCACTTAACGCCATGCGTCCTACAATAAAGTCACTCATACTGGTGTGTGGAGCAAAGGCAATAACACACTTCTTTGCTTCCAAAGGTACATTAATTATATCAATATCATATCCGAATAATTTTAAAATAAAGTAATTGATCCTTTTCATTACTATTGATTTTAAATTGTTTGCATAAAATAATGAACTACTATAAATATTTAACTTAGTATATATTTTTTATTTCTGAAAGATGTATCCTCCGTTACTATCAACTTTTAAACCGGTAATCTGCCCTAACCTGATTGCAAAGTTCTTTTCACCATGTCCAACCGGAAAGTTGAAACATACAGGGAAACTGTATTCTGCACAATGTTCTGCCACTATTTCTTCGGCACTCTTTCCAAAAGGAATAGTGTTATCGTTCATTTCTGTCATTCCTCCAACTATAATACCTGCAAGATTAGCTAATTTTCCACTCCTTTTCAAATTCATCATCATCCTGTCAATGTGATAAAGATACTCATCAACATCTTCAATCAACAGAATTTTATTATCAGTATTAATATCTGATAATGAGCCAATTAATGAATATAATATAGAGAGATTTCCTCCAATAACAATACCACTTGCTTCTCCATAACGATTCAAGGAATGAGGAGTTGTATTGTATTTTAATTCTCTCCCGGTAAGGGCATCAATCATATACCGAATATTATTTTTTGAAAACAGATCGTCATTGATGCTGAAAGGCATAGTACAATGAAGAGTCTCTATTTTATAATTGGAATGAATGTGAGAGTGAAATACAGTTACGTCACTAAATCCGCAAATCCATTTGGGATTTTTTTTAAAAAGAGTAAAATCAATATCATCAATAATTCTAACACTTCCATATCCTCCGCGAACAGCTAATATGGCTTTGATTTCCGGATTATCAAGCATCTCCTGAAAACTGTTTTTTCTCTGAATATCGGTCCCTCCAAATTGATTGTTTGATGCAAATAGGTCGGGAGAATATTCAACCTGGAATCCTTCCAGTGTAATGAATTCAATAGCTTTTGAAATCTCTTCGACTGAAATCTTTCTGGCTGGTGCTACCAGTCCTATTTTATCACCGGGTTTTAAATATGTTGGAGTTATCATATGTTTTGAAATTAAATATAGTTTCTGATAATCTCTTCGGTTTGTTCTCTTAGAATTTTCCTTTGGGGGTGATTAATAATTGATTCGGAAATTTTTTTATTTTTTCTATTCACATAATAAAGACCTGTTTTTCCTTTTATTTCATCTGATAGAGCAAGGTAGAGCATAGTGTCAGCGCCCTTTTCGGGAGTTTTGATGAGTGGACGAAAAAAACGATCACACAAGTAATCAATTACATTAATTCCCATTCTTATAATATTAGTGCTGACAATTCCTGGATCGGCACAGTTGACACTTATTCCTCTTCCCTTTAATTCTTCAGCTAAATCTAGAGTGAAGTAAAGGAGAGCCAGCTTTGAGTTAGAGTAAGTCTCAAACCTTCTAAACTCTTTGTTTGATAATGGATTGAAAATGTTTGCTGATATTTTCCCATATTTATATGTCAGTGAAACCATATTGACAATTCTGCTTTTTTCTCTCATAAGAGGCAAAAGTAAATATGTTAGAAAATAATGCCCCAGATAATTTACCCCAACCGTCATTTCAAAGTTCTCTTCTGTAACTTCCGACTTATGACATAATAATCCTGCATTGTTCAAGAGAATGTCAATTTCGGTATAACGGGATTTGATGAGTTCGGCAAAATTTTTAATAGATGTAAATGAAGCTAAATTTAATTCAAAAAGTTCTATGCTTCCACCGGTTTCAGCCTTTATGCTTTCGTATATCTGTGTTGATTTTGGAATATTTCTGCAAGCCATTATTACTTCATAACCGGCATTAACAAGTGTTTTCGTGTGAACTTTGCCCATTCCTCCGTTGGCGCCGGTGATAATAGCTATTTTTTTATCCATTGTTTTTTGATAAGAAATTTTTATTTATAAATAATTAGTGTGACCCCGGCGGGATTCAAACCCACGACCTTCAGAACCGGAATCTGACGTTCTATTCAGCTGAACTACGGGGCCGGTTTTTTGAGTGGCAAAAATACGAAAAAAGGGATTCACGACGATAAAGCTAGTGTTATTGATTCGTAATAGAGTTTCTATGATTTTTTAATTTTTATAATTTGATTAATACTTAACTATTCGCTGTATCATCAAATTATGCTTTTTATTATATACCTTGAATATATAAACACCTGATGCTAAATTTGATAAATCGATTCGATTTAACATTTCTGTTATTTGTTGCTTTTTGATAAGTTGTCCGTATAAATCAATTATTTCAACTGAAAAGTTATCATTAAGGTCCTGATTAGTATTAATCTGCAATGTTATGATTCCATTGGTAGGATTAGGGTATATGATACAGAATTGAGAATTATCCATTTGCTCAATCCCAACAGTTCCTGATGTATATGTCAAATCCCAACCTGAATATGCATTTTCTGCAGAAGTTTCAAAAATTAGATTTAATTTGTTGGTGTTAAAAGTGTAATGATTATTTAGAAGCGTACCCGAAAGGGTTGCCAATAATGGGTGTGCTGAAGTTGCATAATCATAAATGTAAAGAATGTCTTTATCTGCTTCTGTTTCAAAGTTATTAAAGTTTAAAGTGATATAATTAACATTAAATATTCTGAATGCAATCTGGCAACGTGAACAATTATTGTAATCGGAGTCGCCACTCCCGTCTTCAGCAGTCCCCGAAACACTACTCTTGATTATGGTTGATGAACAAAAAAGAGGGAAATAGCTAGTATAATTACCCTCAAATCCATCAGCATTTCCCTGTGAGTCGGACTTCATATTTACAATAATCTCTGAGCAGAAAACATTAATAGAAATGGAAGAAGTATCACCATAAAGGATTATTGGTTGCATTAAAGGGTCGTTGGATGAAATGAAAATTGTATCATTTTGATTTAGTGAATATTTAAGTGTCAGTTTAATGTATTCTATACTATCAAGATCAGGTTTAATAATCCAGTAATAATTCATATTGTTTGCATAACCTTCAATTGGACCACTTCCATCTTCAAATGATCCTGATTCATTGCGAAGAGTATCACTGCCGGTTTGTAAAAAGAGAGGATAAATATTGGCAGCTGTATCAGGATAGCCATTGATGATAATTTCTTGGGCAAGATTAAAATTATATCCGGAAGGAGACAATGCAGATGTATAAAAATAGCCATCAGCATATCCGTCCCAGCCAAAATTAAAATGATAGTAGTAGTTAGAATTGCTATCTTTCTGATAACCGTCACAAACAAAAGCATGCCCGTCAATATTGGGATTGTTCCATCCGGCATAATAAAGAGGAATACTTTTATGTAAGTGTGAAACGATTAGACTATCCCAATCCAAGGTGGTGCTGTCACGGAAAACATATTGAGTCTCAGGAGAGTATCTGAAATGAGTTCGCATGGCATATGCTGCTTTGTGATTGTACATACCTGAACCGTCAGGACCATAGTCCATATCAACGGCAACTCCACAATGGGAAATAAGCAGACTCGCTGCAGAATTAATGTGAAATGGTATATCATGCATGGCATTATAGTCGTATAATGTGGTTCCAAAATTTGCAGATATTGTTCCGTATTCATCATGAACATAGCTATAACTGCCGGCACCAATTCTCGGAAAACGGTAATAATACATTATTTGAGCCATTGCAGTTGCAACACATCCGGTTGCAGCACGTCCGTTACTTCCGGCCAGGTCCCTCGGACAATAAAAGTTGAAATTGTCACCTTGTCCCCATTTGGAAGAAAGAAAGGGATCAACGGATTCAATTTCAGAAAAGGCCTTTTGGTCAGAATTAAGAAATTTATCCCAGGATTGGTTCATTTCAGGGTGTTTTATGTTCTCTGAAATAATAGTGGAAATTTGCTTTTGGTAATGATCCAACCACATTTTTAAGGGAGGAATAATGTTATCGGGATAAAAATTACTTTCATAAGAATAGGCCAGGAGGGGAGGACAGTTTTTATTGGCAGAAAAAATGACAAAGTAATTATGGTAGTTAAAAACATAATAGAATGTATCTGTTTCACTCTTAGAAATATAAGAAAGTTTTGGAATCTCGTCATCATCTGTTCCAAAAAAACATTGAGCAGCTTTTTTTGCTTCTATAATTGAAATGCTTTGTGAATAGGATTGGATTTGTAATGAAAATAAAAACAATAATACTATCGTTTTCATTAACCCTTTGTTGATTCTGTCTATCATTTTATTGAAAATAATGCTGTGATAAGTTTTTATTTTTAAAAAGCAAATCTATGATTTTTTTGTTTACTTTTATAATTCACTAAATAATTATTTGCTTTTCAGTTGATTTTGTATTATATTGCACTTGTTTTTTTATAACTAAATGAATATTATGCAAATAATGATTTGGATATGAAATAGTCGAACATGACATGGCAGTTCTTTGATTAATTGTTCTGAAATTTTGTCAGGTTTCTGATAAATTTATAAGAAATTTATTTTGGTAGATCCTCTTTTTGATTTTTTTTTGAGATCACTATTTCTAATTCAAATTTTTTAAAATATGGCACGGTTATTGTTTTAGTTTGTGTACTTAAATTTAATGACAAATGACAACAAAAAATAATCTCATAGAAAGAGCATTAGGTTACGACCAAGGATTGCGACAATATGCTTTATCACTGACACTTAATCAAGATGATGCAAATGATTTACTTCAGGAAACCTATTTAAAAGTATTACTCAATAGTGATTATTATAAAGATGATACGAATCTAAAAGCTTGGGTATATACTATAATGAAAAATACTTTTATCAATAATTATAGAAGAAAACAACGTTCTAAAGTAATCGTTGAGCAATCTGAAGATTTGTATTATCTCAATAATTACGTTTCTAGTCCTTCGGATTCTGCTGATATGCGTTATTTTGTGAAAGATATCAATGACAAAATCGTAGAAAAAAATGAAGATCAACGTAAACCATTTGAAATGTTTCTTGATGGTTTTAAATACCAAGAAATCGCAAATGAAATGAATATTTCAATCGGTACTGTTAAAAGTAGAATCTTTTTTACAAGAAAGAAGTTGATGAATGATCTGAAAGATTATGTTACGCCAAATTATCCAACTCAAATGGCATAAAAAAAAGGGCTCTATTGAGCCCTTTTTTTTATAATATTATGTGATTATTTAAGATTTAAAACAGCTTGTTTTATTCTTTTTACTGCTTCTATTAATTTATCTTCAGAAGTTGCATAAGATAATCTGATGCAATTGTCATCTCCGAAAGCAATCCCTTGAACCAAAGCTACATTGGCATCGTAAAGAAGATACATGCATAAATCATCTGAGCCGTTAATCTTAGTTTTTTTGTATGTAGCTGCAAATATTGAATCTGCAGGTGCATCCTTGCCATATAAATCCTTTACATCCGGGAAAAAATAAAATGCACCCTGAGGAAGACGTACTTTAAATCCCGGAATTTCTTGCAGAAGTTTATAAACTAAATCTCTACGCTTTTTAAATATATCTCTCATTCCAATTATATCCTTTGATGAAGTAGGATCAATTTCCATAGCCTTAATAACTGCTCGTTGTGCAATTGAACAGGTTGCTGAAGTGACCTGACCTTGTAGTTTATTGCAGGCTTTTGCAATAAAAAGGGGAGCTCCAATAAAACCTACTCGCCATCCGGTCATGGCAAATCCTTTGGCAACCCCATTTACAGTTACAACTTGTTCTTTGATGAAATCAAATTGGGCAATGCTTTCGTGTTTTCCTTCAAAATTTATATGTTCATATATTTCGTCGGCCATAATAATAATCTGAGGATACTCTTTTACAACTTCAGCAAGTGCTTTCAATTCTTCCTTGGAATACAACATTCCCGTTGGATTGGAAGGGCTGCTGAACATGATGAGTTTTGTTTTCTGCGTTATGGCTTCTTTCAATTGAGACGGTGTTATTTTAAAGTCGTTCTCAATTTTGGCATTCACATAAACCGGAATTCCTTCCGCTACTTTAACTATTTCCTTGTAGGAAACCCAGAATGGAGTGGGAATAATGACCTCATCACCCGGGTTTACTAATGACATTACTGTCTGATATATGGACTGTTTAGCGCCGGTTGATACCACAATCTGTTCCGGAGCATAATCCAAATTATTGTCTCTTTTAAATTTCGCACTAATGGCCTTACGCAGATCAGGATATCCCGGGACCGGAGGGTAGTGTGTCCAATTTTCATCAATCGCTTTTTTTGCATAATCTTTTATTATCTCCGGAGTGTTGAAATCCGGCTCTCCAATACTTAAACTGATTACATCTTTACCTGTTTCTTTCAATTCTCTGGCAATTCGTGTCATTGCTAATGTCTCAGATTCAGACATGGTTAAAACTCTGTTTGATAGTATTTCCATATTTTATTATTTATAATTTTTATCCGCAATTGTGTCTGCAAAAGTACAAAATTTATATTTCTAAAAAACTTATTATTATATCTTTCAAGCCAATTTTAGTATCTTTGCATTTATTATTTTTTGATATCCAACTATGTTGAATAAATTATTTTTACTTGATGCAATGGCATTAATCTATAGAGCTTATTATGCCATGATTAAAACACCTCGCTATACATCCAAAGGACTTAATACTTCAGCAATTCTTGGATTTACAAATACATTATATGAAGTTCTTAAAAATGAAAAACCAACACATATTGCTGTTTCATTTGATACCGGTGCTCCTACAATGAGACATGCTGATTATGATAACTATAAAGCTAATAGAGATGCTACCCCTGAGGATATTATCGTTTCTATTCCTTATATAAAAAAAATCATTGAAGCTTTTAATATCCCTGTGGTTGAAATGGATGGATATGAAGCTGATGATATTATTGGAACTATAGCTAAAAAAGCTGAAATTGAGGGGTTTAAAGTGTTTATGATGACTTCGGATAAAGATTATGGCCAACTGGTTTCTGAAAATATTTTAATGTATAAACCCGGTAAGTTTGGTCAGAAAGCCGAAATTGTTGGAGTGGAGGAAATTTGTCGTAAATATGAAATTTCTAATCCGGAACAACTTATTGATATTCTAGGACTTTGGGGAGATGCTTCTGATAATATCCCGGGAGTCCCCGGCATTGGAGAGGTTAAAGCCAAAAAATTGATTTCTCAATTCGGCTTGATTGAAAATATTTATAAACATATTGATGAGGTTGATAATGAAAAACTTAAAACTACTCTGATTGAAAATCAAGATAAGGCTTTATTGTCCAAAATGTTGGCCACTATTATTGTGGATGTTCCGGTAGAGACTCCATTTAAGGAAATGAAGTACGTTGGACCTGATGAAAAAAAATTACGTGAAATTTTTAATGAATTGGAATTTAAAGCTTTGTCACAAAGAATTTTTACTGACTTGTCATTAAAAAATTCAGCAGATTCTGATGACAAAACAGTAACACCTGATTTATTTTCTCCTGTTCAACAGATTGTTAGTAGTCAGTTAATAGATGATGAAAAAGAGAAAATTCCTATTAAAACTACCTTTCGCGATTTATATCATAATATCAAGGGAGTTAAATCTTTGGATGAACTTAACTCCATTTTCTTTGGAAATGATATTTCAACAATTTTTTTTGATTGGATATTGATAAATGAAAAAATTACCGGTTTCTCTTTTGCTTTTGATTCAGATACTGTTTTCTGTCATTTTCTTGAAAATGAAAATAGGAACTTCCTTCCTCTCTTGAAATTTTTGTTTGAAAATGATCATTTGATTGTTACATCCCAATGTAAACAAAGTTATAGGTTTTGTAAATCATTGAAAATTAATATTAAAGCTTCTTTCTTTGATGTTCAGATTGCACATTATTTAATTCAGCCTGAAAATAGTCACAGTATTGACAGATTGGCAGATAGTTATCTTAATTATAGCATGAGAACCATTATTCCTAAAGAGAACAGTGACCCTGACAGTAACAAGAATAATCTTATTCTTAACAGTAGTGAGAAAGTTGAGGTTTTTCAAAGACTTTATGAGATTTTTAAAATGGAATTGGAAAAAGATAATCTCTTTTCTCTTTTCGAAAAAATTGAAATGCCCCTTGCTGAAGTTTTGGCTGATATGGAAAATTCAGGGATAAAATTAGATAATGAGGTTTTACAGGAAAATTCTTCTATTCTTAACAGCGATATACTAAATCTTGAAAATGAAATCTATCAGTTGGCAGGTGAAGAGTTTAATTTGGCTTCTCCTAAACAACTTGGAGTTATTTTATTCAATAAACTACAAATTATTGAAAATGCAAAGCTTACCAAAACCAAACAATATCAAACGGGAGAGGAAATCCTTAATAAGTTGGTAAATAAACATCCAATTGTGCCCTTAATTCTTGAATGGAGAAACTTGTCAAAACTGAAATCTACTTATGTTGATGCTTTGCCTCAACTTATAAACCCTAAAACAGCTAGAATTCATACAACTTTCAATCAAACCGTTACTTCGACAGGTAGGTTGAGTTCAGTAAATCCTAATTTACAAAATATTCCTATTAGATCTGAAAGAGGACGTGATGTAAGAAAGGCTTTTGTGGCATCTGATAAAAATTCAGTTATTCTATCTGCAGATTATTCTCAAATTGAATTGCGGATAGTGGCAGCTATTTGCGGTGATGAAAGTATGATTGAATCGTTTATGAAGAATCAGGATATTCATGCCACAATGGCATCCCGTGTCTATAAAGTTCCTTTTGATAAAGTTAATTCAACTATGAGGCGCAATGCTAAAACAGTTAATTTTGGCATTTTATATGGGATTTCTGCATTCGGTTTGGCTGATAGATTGCATATTCCACAGAAAGAGGCCAGAGAATTAATTACTGAGTATTACAATAGTTTTCCCAAAATTACTGAATATCTGGAAAATACAATTACTTTTGCCAAAGAACATGGATATGTTGAAACGCTCCTTGGCAGACGTCGGTATATTAGGGATATCAATTCTGCCAATGCTATTCTTAGAAAAGCTGCAGAAAGAAATGCCATCAACGCCCCAATTCAAGGTACTGCTGCAGATCTTATCAAAATCGCGATGATTGACATTTATCGGGAATTAAATAAAAGAAAACTAAAAAGTAAAATGTTGTTACAAGTTCACGATGAGCTTGTTTTTGAAGTGCCTCTTACCGAATTGGAAATTATGAAAAAAATTGTTCCTGAATTGATGAGTGGTGCCATGAATCTGTCAATTCCGCTTTCTGTGGAGCTAAATTACGG
>JAGVVH010000523.1 GCA_019135895.1 Bacteroidota bacterium
AATTGTTCTCTCTCTTCCTGGGTAAGGGTTACTTTGTACTTTATCATGGCTTTTATTTTTGATAAAGATACAAAATATTTAATTACGTCATACTATAGTTGACATGACACTAGTGTTATTTTCTCAGGTTTGCCATTTGAACTACCAATAAGCGGAATCTTGTCAATAATCTCTTTTGAATTCTGGTCTGTAAAATATGTGCAGATAATTCTTAGTAGGTTTTCTAGAGTTGCATGAAGCAATACAGTAGCTGCCCTGAGAACTTCCTTACTGTTTTTTCTTGTTGACTTATCTGGTTGATTATATATTTTTTGCGCAAGGTCAACTAAGTATTGGACTCGGCGCAAATTCTCTGTAAAGCCTGAGTCAGCCATCTGTACTATTAATGTCTCTCTGGATATGCCAACGATATAAGTGCCTTTTGAGGTTCTCATTTTACGAGTATCGTTTTATGGGATCTTATTTAAAGTGCCTTTTGAGGTTCTCATTTTACGAGTATCGTTTTATGGGATCTTATTTACAGGTTTCGTGCTTATTGAGCACAACGTTCGGCGGTATGTGGCGTTGGCGCAGAGTCGCGGTGGCGCGCGTTTTTGCACTCGCGGTGCGATGCAGGATTATGGTGTAATTTGTTTATTCTCGCGTTGGCAAAAACCGTGACACCACCAGGGGGACCCCGGCGGGAGCCGGGGCAGGCCGCACCGCCGACCACTTAACGCTCCTCTTTAGCCAGAAAGTTCTCGCGGTGCGGAGCGCCAATGACATATACCGACCTGTTACCGACAGTGCTTATTAGTCAAGTTGCAGTGAAAGTGTTAAATGCCCCCCAAACCCCTTACGAATAATCTTCATCAAGGTTGATAACCTTATGTCTGAAGCATTATTCTCAATCCTTGAGATATACGATTTGTTGGTCCCACATCTCTTGGCAAGCTCTTCTTGAGTAAGTCCCATTTTAAGCCTGGCGTCTTCAAGTAGCGCACCGAGCCTGAAGACTTCAAACTGCTGTTCCCATTCTTCACGTTTTGGGGTACCTCTTTTACCGTATTTATTATCAAGAAGTTCCTCGAACGTTGTTATGTTATTTTCTGCCTTTTTCATTTTTGTACTCCTCCATAATTCTTAAAGCTCTTTCAATCTCTTTCTTAGGTGTTTTCTGTGTTTTCTTTAAATAGGCATTTCCGACTACCACAATATTACCATGATCAAAGAATGAAAAGATTCTATAAATGTTATTGCCTGCATCTATTCTAATTTCAAATAGACCTTTGGTATCCTCCATGTGTTTGAAATATTTTTCCGGAACATGAAGAGTTACCCTGATTAATCCCAGTGTCCATTCAATCTTGGATTGAACATCATCTGGTTGTTCTTCATAGAAATCCAGAAAATACCTCTTATAGAAGATAATTTGTCTTTCAAAAGCCATGCCACAAAGTTAACTAATTAGACAACATTTTGCAAATCTTAATTTGATTTTAATTGGATGTGACCCAGCATTGGCGGTAACGTTCGGCGGTATGTGGCGTTGGCGCAGAGTCGCGGTGGCGCGTGTTTTTGCACTCGTGGTGCGATGCAGGATTATGATGTTGATTTGTTTATTCTCGCGTTGGCAAAAACCGTGACACCAGGAGGGGGTCCCCGGCGGGAGCCGGGGCAGGCCGCACCGCCGACCACTTAACGGTCCTCTTTAGCCTGAAAGTTCTCGCGGTGCGGAGCGCCAATTGCATATACCGACCTGTTAGGGCCAGGGTATTTTTAATTCTATATCAATTGTTGCTAATTCTTCTTGGAGTGATAATTCTATTTATCTTTTCCTTGAACCATTTTGTACTTGCCAATTCAGTTTCTTTTAGAGCATATCTCTCAATTATTGACTTGTTAAAGAAATCTTTCATACTGTATGATTTCAAGAAAATTTCTATATTATCAGATTCAAGATATTTAATGATATCATTTTCATTTACTTTGTCTTTCAGATTTTCATTTTCTATTTTAAACTCTTGATAAGACCTTCTTGATAATTTAAATATCGAAATTATGTGGTTCTTTTTTTCATTTTTCTGTCTTATTAGCTCCGATTCATAAATTTTTTTATCAAAATCAGCTAGGCTTAGTTCTTGAAGATTTTCTGGATGGTATAGATAGTTTTCTAGGCAATAATAATCTAGAATATATAGATTCGGATATTTCTTTGTAATTCTTTGTATTTCAGAATCTAAGAGAAAATCTC
>JAGVVH010000093.1 GCA_019135895.1 Bacteroidota bacterium
ACGAAGTAAGTAAAGATTTTTTCTCCCGAACCTGAAGATAAACTAACAAATTAAAAAAAATAAAATTGTCTTAAAAATGAGAAAAAGTTGTCTAAAGAAAGGGGAGTACTAAAGAATTAGTTTAGATTTCAGGCTACAAATATAAACAAAAATAGTAGTTGGTTTAGGAATTGATGTCGGACAGAAATTTTGGTTTTATTATTCCCAAAAATACACCCCACTATAACCAATTAAAGAAACTGTTTTTGATGAATTGTCGTTAAAAAATATTTGACAGAGATTATTAATAACAATAAAAAAATCATTGTATATTTGCCTCAATAAATTAAATAGATTTATTAATAAATTATTTGAATATGCAGCGCATCAACCTATTATTGATAATCCTTATCTTAATCTGCAGTACATTTACTTTGGCACAAAAGGAGAATGCCGGTACTAAGAAAATCGGCATTTGTCTTAGCGGCGGGGGGGCCCTTGGCTATGCCCATATTGGAGCTCTTCAGGCTCTGGAGGAAGCAGGTATTAAACCGGACTATATTTCAGGAACGAGCATGGGAAGTCTTGTGGGAGTTCTCTATGCTGCCGGCTATTCGCCTTTGGAGATATTAGATATGATTAAAAAGGAAAAAACCTATCGGTTGGGCTCTATTTTCAAATTGGATCTTACCCGTTTCACCGGCTATTCGAAACAGAAAAAATTGGAAAAAATTCTCAATAAATATATTCCGTATAACAATTTCGACAGTCTTGACATTAAATTCTGCACCTGCTGCATCGATTTCAGAAACAATAAAGTGTTGCTTACAAATAAAGGAGATCATCTGAAAGAATTTACCATTGCCTCTGCCTCAATACCGGTCCTTTTTGAGAACTATGTGATTGAGGGAGTTGAATATGTAGATGGCGGACTGAGAAACAATTTCCCGATTGAACCGCTGATTGAGGGAAAATGTGATGTGATTATCGGAATTAATGTGATCAATTTCACTCCTTCTCCATGTACAGTGAGCAAAAAGGAAGCAACCTATCACGCCTATACGATTATTGAAGAAGAGATTAGCGGAGAAAAATTCGGAAAATGCGACTTCTACATTCCCATCAAAGGACTTAATTCTGATAAGTTTAGTCTATTCAGCTTTAAGAAATATCGCGAGATTTATCAAATAGGATACGACAATACCAAAGCCTATATTGCCTCTCATCCGGAGATAAAAAAATAAGTCTTACAAAATCTCTTCAGGGAATTCTTCTCTTGTTTCAATTTCATTTTGATGATGGGACGCTTTTCTTTTATCCAATCTTTCAAAAGATAACCAATAGGAAACAGGAAGAACAGTAACTACAAAGAGCATGGAAAACCAGGTTCCGAAGCAAATTACGGTTCCCATGGGAGCCCACAGAGCACTATTGCTCAAAATCATCGGAATAACGCCCATGGAAGCAGCGGCTGAAGTTAAAAATATAGGCCTCATACGGCGTTTCCCCGCTTCAAGAGCTGCATCATGCGCCGATTTTCCGAAATTGATGCGCTGATCTTCAGCATAATCGTACATGATAATGCCATTCCGGACAATAATACCCATCAAAGCTACAAGGCCTAATACTGAAGTGAGACTGTATTCCATTTGCATTACCGATAAGCCGATGACCGCCCCGAAAATGGAGAGACAGGAGATTCCGAGAATAAGAAGGGACAAGGAGACCTTTTTGAAATGAAAGACCAGAATCATAAAGATGATCAACACCGCTATTACAATACCCTTGAGAAGCATGGGCCATATTACACTATCCTGTTCTTTTGCACCACCCCAGGTTAGCTCCACATCGTCGGAAATCGGCACCTTATCCCGAATCACTTTTTGGACATCCTTGACCACATTAACCACATTTTCACCTCTTTTTACATCGGACAAAATGCTGATGCAATAGACTCCGTTTCTTCTGACAATCTGACCGGTGGACCAGTCTGGGTTAATGTCGGCAATTTGCCCGAGTGGTACAGCTACCCCGGTAATGGAAGAGATGTATTCGCCGCGTAATTTATCAAACCCAATGGGCTTCTCCTGTTCGGCTTTCAGAACTACCTGAACGGGATAGTCTCCTTCCCAAACGGTTGTGACGGGAATACCTTCACTGTATTGCAAGGCAAGATTGGTGGCAACAGTAGGCTTGGAAATACCCAAACGATTGGCCTCTTCATTATTGATTTCGACTGCCACGCCGGGCAACTCTTCCTGAAAATTGTTTCTCACCAACTGCAACTTACCCATCCTGCGCATTTCATCCATCACTCGTGCGGCAATTTGTTTGAGCTTTTCGGGATTATTGCCGCTTAAGCGTATTTCAATCGGAGAGGAAGCAAAGACATAATCAAGCTGCTTAAACCTGACTCCGGCATTGGGAAAATAATCGGCATATTTGTCGGCATAATCATCCAGCACCTTTTCTGTATTCTTAATGGTATTGGTACTGACTATAAACTGAGCATAACACGGAGAGGGGAAGTTGGGCGCATAACAGGTGTGAAACCTCGGCGAAGTAGTCCCTACAAACTTGGTGATGGAGGTAATCCTTTTGTCCTTAATCAACATTTTCTCGAGAGAATCGGCAACGGCAGCGGTTGCACTAAGGGGAGAGCCCTGAGGAAGATAGATCTCAACGGCAAACTGATTTCTCTCGGTGATGGGCATCATCTTCTGAGGCAAGGTGAGAAATACCAATACGCCGACCAATACGGCTGCAATGGCAATGCCGATAGTGGTTTTGGGGAAACGAAAGGCAAACTGAATCAAAATGTTGTATTTCTCCTGAATGAACGTGGCGACCCGCTGTTTTTTAACATGATTGCCGGGAGAGTGAAGTCCTTTTTTGATGAGCTTATATTGAACAAAGGGAATGAAAAGTATGGCTACCAACAGAGAGACTCCCAAGGTAATGGTGACCGTCCAGGGGAAGGCCAAAAGAAAATCGCGGAACATGCCGCTTGAGGTGAATAAGAAAGGATAAAAAGTGATACTGATGGCTAAGGTTGCGGAAAGGATAGACTTGAAGAGCTCCCGGGCACTCTCAACAGAAGCATCCCACCGCGGAATACCGTGGTCTATTTTTTCAAGGTAATTGTCAATGATGACGATGGAATCATCGACAATTATCCCCAATACGGCAATGAGTCCGGCAAGGGTGACGGTATTGAGCTCCAGTCCGATAGCATAGAGAATTCCCACGGATATAAAGATGGTGATGGGAATGGTCATGGCCGCTATGGAAGCTACTTTAATGGGCTGTAAGACCATCACTACGAGCAAAACGGTGGCAATGGCGATGAGCATCTCACGAAGGAAAGTGTTGACGGAATGGTTAACCACCTGCGACTGGTCGGCAACACGATAGAGGGTAACATCATCGGGCAACTCTTCTTCAAAGTCGTCCAGCACTTTCTTGACCTCTTTGCCGTATTGGACAATATTATTCCCTTCCAACATTTCGATGGAAAGCAGAATCGACTTACTGCCGTTATTGGTAATATAACTGGTGGGTTTAGGATATTCCCTGACAATACGGGCAATATCCTTTAAGCGGATAAGAGCTCCCGTGGGGTCGGTATAGATGATTTGCTCCCCGACATCCTTTTCGTTGGCAAAAGTCTCCGAAACATGAATCGGGGACGAGAAGTTGTCGTCTTCAACAGTGCCGCTGACAGTGGTAAAACCCTGACTAAAAAGAGTCGCCAGCAAGATGGAACTGTTGAGATGATAAGCCGCAAGCTTATCCTTGTCAAGATATACCGAAATCTGTTCATTCTGAAGACCGTAATGGCGCAAATTGGAAACGGATTCTATTTTTCGCAGACGGTTTTCAAGTTCCTGAAGATATCCTTCCAACTGACGGTAGGTCTTATCTTTTGACTCTATCGAAATGAGCAAGGCGGAGGTCTCTCCGAAATCGTTGCTTGCCATCAGTGCCGCAACTCCTGAAGGCAACGACTTTTTAAAATCCACCAACCCGTGCCTGAACTTCGACCAGAACTCATCGTCGTTTGTCACATTATCATTCAAAACCACATAGACAATTACCATTCCGTCCCTTGAAACAGAGTAGGTCCTTACCTTATTAACCTCCTTATAGCTGAAGAGATAGCTTTCCAGGGGCTGAGTCAACTGCTCTTCCACCTGCGACGAGTTGGCGCCCGGATAAACACCTATCACCAATCCCTCCCGAATTGTAAAGATCGGAAATTCCTGCTTCGGCATCACAAACAACCCATAAATACCAAAAATTACCAACAGCGCAACCAGGAGAATAATGACATTTTTATTCTTCATGGCAAATTCTATGGGTTTTGTAATTCGATTCATCGGATCGTTATTTTAGTCCCTTCACTCACTTTCTGATAACCCTCCACAATCACTTTATCCCCAAGGTCAATCCCCCCTGCAATCACAATCCCATCCTCCGACAATCCGTCTGTTTGTACGATTCTTTTGGCTGCCTTCTCCCCTATGGCTACCCAAACATAATGTTCTCCCTCCGAAGAGAGCATCACTGCCCTATTGGGAAGAATAATACTCTTGCTTGTATCTCCCGACAAAAGGGCTACTTTGCACACCATCCCCGGAATAAGCTTTCTTTGGGGATTCATAACAGGAATTTCAATATCGTAAGAGTGGGAAATCGGATTGGCGACCACTCCTATTTTATCCACTTTTGCCCTGAAGGTGGTGTTGTTGAGAGCGGGAATTACCATGTTGGCAGCCTGTCCCCGTTTAATCGAAGAAATGAGATTCTCGGGAATAGCTACCTTCACCTTAACCTTATCCATATTCAGCAAACTAAAAACCTGAACGCCCGGCAATACATTGACTCCCGGCTCCACAAAGCGCTTGCCGATGATGCCGGAAAAAGGAGCGGTCAATTTTGCTGCCTCCAGATTCTTGCGGGCTATCTTTTCTGCAGACTGTGCCTTTTCAAGATTGGTTTGCATCTCAACCCACTGAATTTCAGGCAGACTCCCTTTTTCATAAAGCTGCTTCATTCTCCCGTAAGCATCCTCCGCCTGCCGGAGCAAAGCCGCAGCAGCAGCATGAGTACTCTCCAGATTGCTGCTGTTCACCTCAGCCAGCAATGCTCCCTTTTGGACAAAATCACCCTCTCCGACATATATCCGCTCCACATTTCCCGGAACCGAAAAGCTCAGAGAAGAGGCATAATCCTCCTTAACTGTACCCACAAAATGTTGTGCTTCCGCCTCCGAAGAAGCAGCCGCAACCAACACCTTAACAGGAATGGCCTCCGAGGCTCGCTCCCCCGAATGATTACCACACCCGCATAAGAGAAAAATAGGAATTATAATCCAATACCCTTTTTTTACCATAAATTTTATTCTTTATAAGCTGTTTTTAACTAACGCAAAAATATTATTATTTATTGAAATAAACATCTGTTAAAAAAACTCCAAGATTATTCTGTTTTGGATTCCAATCTGTCACTTTTTTTGCCCATTTTTTCACGATTTCAATTTAGAAGCTTCGTTTTATAAATTTAGAAGCTTCGTTTTTAAATTTCATGAATACGTTTTTAATTTCATGAGCATGAAAAAAAATTTCATGCCCATGTTTTATAAATTTTATGCGCATGTTTTGTAAATTTCATGCCCATGTTTTATAAATTTCATGCGCACAAAAAAAAATTTCTTGCTCATGAAATTGTTCACCGGCAATTAACCCTTCAAAACCCCTCTTTTTTAACCTTAAAAAGGATTAAACCGAGCTGTATTTTTTTAACCTACCATTTTTAGAAAATATAAGTACAAAAATATTTTTCATCGAAAAGAATAATTATTAATTTTGTGAGCTTTTAAAGCATTATATAAAAAAAAGTAAATAATGAACCATACTCACAAATGTGGGATGATAATGCAATAAAAGGGGAAAAGGATTGGAGAAAATAAATAAGTTGAGAGTCATGCACGATGCAATCTCACTAAAGAATATCAGAATATAATAATTATCAATTTTATATAAGAGAAAATATTATGGATAACCTTACTATTAAAGAAAAAATAATTGCTCTGGAGACAGCAGCTCTAGATGCTTGGCACAATGGGAATCCTTCACCCTATCTGGAACTTTATTCGAAGGACTTTACCTATTTCGATCCTGTACATGAAAGGCGGCTTGACGGTTGGGACAAGATAAAAGATTTGTATGAAAGCATGCGAGGAACGGTTAAAATGGATAAATTCGAAATGATTAATCCCGTTGTACAACAAACCAATACAATGGCAGTCTTAACCTACAATCTGCATTCATACTCAGGTGAAACGCTTTGGAAGGAAAATTGCACCGAAGTGTATAGGCTTGAAGAAAATAACGAATGGAAAATCATTCACAGCCATTGGTCATTGACTAACCCTTCTATTAATTAATTACACTGTCACTTTTTTTTAATTTCTATGGATAAAATATTAACATTCCCTGACAGACAAGCCTTTCGGGAATGGCTTGGCAAGTATGGGACAGAGAGCGATGGTGTATGGTTACTCTTTGGTAAAAAAGAGAAAATTGTCACCCTATCTGCAGGCGATGCATTGGAAGAAGCTCTTTGTCACGGATGGATAGACGGACAAATGCAATCTCTTGACGATAATACTTATAAAAAGTATTTTGCGCGACGTTTACCTAAAAGCAAATGGTCTGTTAAAAATAAAGATCTGGCACAAACACTTATGAAAAAGGGATTAATGACCCGGCAGGGTTTAGAAGCAATAGAAAACGCCAGAAAAGAAGGTTTATGGGATAATGTTAAACGGATACTTATTAAGGATGAACATATTCAGATGTTTAAGGAAATAATTCAGCCCTATGAGCCTGCTTATACTAACTTTCTGACCATGTCGCATTCGGTACAGCGCACCTATACCGGTTTTTATCTTGATGCCAAATCTGACAAAACCCGTCAAACTCGGTTAGAAAAGATTATAGACAGACTTAACAAGAATTTGAAACCAATGTGATATAAGTAATTTATATGACAATATTTAATAAGAAAAGAGTAATAAGATAGACGAACTCACAACATGCATTATAAAAGCCATGACGTGGTTTGATACGTAATTAACATCTCATCTCGCAGCAATTTCGGCACGTAAAATACAGGCATCTGTAAAATTCTCCACTGCTCATAGCCGTCATCGTTACCTGAGATAGTCATTAAAAAAAGTCTGAATCCAACCCTTTCCTATTAGCCTTTTGAGTGCCCCTGCAAGGCGTTATTTTTCATTAACGAGTTGCTTTAGAAAAATAAAGTACTAAAAAAGAAAAAAATAATTTTAATAGAAAAGAAAAAATCCTAATTTTGTGAGCTTTTATTAAAGAAATAAAAGCATTATATAAAATAAATAGTGATACAAACCTCGGTTAGTGGCTAAATATTCGAAGATAACCCCAATAAAAAGAGGGAATAATTAAAGTTATAAGTAAGTTATTTTAATACAAAATGAAGAAATAATTTGAAGCAATACCAATTATTGGTATATTTGCAAAAACAAAAAATCACAAACAATTATGGCAAAAAATACATCAATTTTACTCGGTGAATATTTCGAGAATTTTATAAGCGAGAAAGTTAAATCAGGTAAGTTTGCATCTGCAAGTGAAGTTGTACGAACAGCTTTACGTTTGTTTGAACAACAAGAAAACAAGACAAAAATTCTTGTAAAAGAGTTAAAAGCAGGAGAAAAATCGGGAATGATTGGCAATTTTGACAGAGAACGAGGACTTTCCAATCTCCACACCAAACACCTGCACAATGAAATTTGAAATAAGCGAAAAAGCTTTTGAAGATATTGAAAATATTTGGCTTTATACAATTGAAAACTGGTCTGTTGAGCAGGCCGATCGATATTACAATTTGCTTTTTGACGAAATCGAGTATATCACAGAACATCCTTTATTCGGAAAAAATGCTGACCATATAAGAAAAAACTACAGGTGTGCAAAGGTTAAGTCCCATTTGATATTTTACATATACAAAAAATCGGAGAATAAAGTTGAAATAATAAGAATTCTCCACCAAAGTATGGATGTAGAAGAACAAATTAACGAATAAAATTCCTTACATAACAACCCTATCGGATTTCTACCTAGTACCACGCGTTACATGGTAATAATATTGAAATGACTATGAAATAAACAATTTATATTTGCAGTCTATTTTATAACTGTCCTAAAAAGGGGAAGCTGACATATTTGAAAGAATATTGGAAATTGCAAGAAATAACCCATTAGCAAAAAAACACCCTGAAAGAAATCTTTCAGGGTGTTTTGCATAAATTATTTGTGGAAAGCCCACCCGATTAATTCTTAATAATCTTATATGTTCCGGTAATGATATTGTTATTTATGATTTTGACAATATAACTTCCGTTTGCCAATCCACTCAAATCAATCGTAGAAATCTCATCCAACAGTCGAGCCTCTTTTATCTTTTCTCCGTTGATATTGTATATCTCCACTCTACCCTCAATCAGCTTCAAATTATTCATTTTAATTTCTATTTTGCCCAACGTAGGATTAGGATAGATGGAAATATGAGCATTGGGCTGATAATCAATCACGGCAATATTAGATTCAATCGACAATGTCTGAGTATTGCTATTTCCACAATTGTTAGAAGCATACACCGATAAAATTCCATTGCCAGAAACCGGAATCGTTAAGGTAACGACACTTGTAGAATCGGAAGTCAACATCCAATTTGTGTTGGAAATAGTCCAATGGTAAGCGGTTGCATTTTCAACTTCCTCAATAGAGTATGAATAATCATCAGATTGATTAATAATTTGCTCCCCTGAGATCACGCCCACCGTTCCCACTAACGGATTAACAGTCAAAGTAAGATTAACCGTACTGTCGCAGCCGTGAATAGTTTGCAAGTTCTGAGTATGAACTCCGGCAGTAGTTGCATTAAAACCATTTTGAGTATAAGTATCTCCTTGGCAAATTTCACCTGTAAGATTG
>JAGVVH010000380.1 GCA_019135895.1 Bacteroidota bacterium
AAACCATTCTCATTTACAGTACTTTTGAGGGGATAGATTAATAATTTAGAGGGGGGGTGGGGGGAAAATAAAGTATCTCGATTTTATTTGAGGGGAACACTGACATAATTTTTATAATTTTTAAAAACAGACGTATTCGCTCTAGGATCAATTATTTTGGGGGGATGGCTATGTTGGTATTACTTGAGGGGTATTAATCGATTCTAGGGTACTTGCTGTAGGTTTTAGAGGCATTTGACAAATGGTGCTCGGTCGTTATTGTACGACCTGCGCATTTTGATTTTTATTATTATTAATATATAATATAATATATATATATAATATAATAATTATAATATAACTACTCGTATATATATAAAACCTATATATACTTCGTAGTTATAGTAATACTAAATAAAAATCCAATACTATAAAAGACATAGTATTGTCTTTTTATTAAGTATTAATAGAAAACTATAAATCTTTGTCTTAAAAGAATATACATCCTTGTCTTTTTAAAAAATATTTCGTCTTTCTTCTTGACAAATATTTTTTATTATGATATAATATTATTATACAGTGTAAATTTATTTAGGAGATTAAAGTGTACAAATATAAAAAACTAAAGAAGACAAAGGCTCATCAACCCGGCTGGTGGCCGGAGAAGATTAAGATGGAAGCCGTTACTCTTTGGTGTTCTACTGGATCACCTACTACTGTGTCTGAGACACTAGGTATCCCTTTGTGCACTATTGAAACATGGAAAACCTTGGATTGGTGGAAGAATGCCGTTGAGGTTCTCCGCAATCAGGACAATGAAAAATTAGATTCAAAATTAACCAAAGCTCTTGATAAAGCTTTGGATAAAGTATTAGATTTGATAGATAATGGCGAATTTATCTACGATCAAAAAACGGGCAAGGTTAAGAGAATGCCTGCGAAACTCAGAGATGTTAATCATGCTTTTAACAGTCTTGTTGATAAACGTCAGTTGATTAGAAAGTTACCAACCAAGATAGTTGAGTCTAGTCAAACAGAACAAAAACTAAAACAACTCGCAGTGCAATTCGCGGAGTTCGTAAATAAAAATAAAAAAGAACCTCCAGCGATAACTCTGGAACAAGATGATGAGGGTACATATGCCGTTCACAACTAATGGAAGAGTTAATAAAATGCGACAAGCTCTAACAGACGAAGAGCTACGTCATTGGTGCAAATTGATCGTTGAAGGAGGGCCGGAATCGTGCCTTTTATGACTAATGGAAAGCGCGATTATTGAATCGCAAAGAATTAAACTGGGAACATACCAAGAAAAAATCACGAGTTAAAGATCGCGCACAACGCAATTCTGCGAGGGCTAAAGTGGCAAAGAAAAAAGGTGTAAAACCGACAAGTCTTTCTGGTGATGTTGGGCATAAACGCGCAGTTAGTAAAGGCGGACAAAATGGATTAGCAAATTTGTTTGTTCAAGATCCTGGTCAGAATCGTTCATTCTCTAGAAATAAGGATGGTTCTATGAAATCAGAAACTTCTAAACGAGAAAGAAAACGTAAATGACAGCAATTTCAAACATTGAATTTTCCCCAGGAACTACAATAACAAGTGCTTGGTTGAATGGTGTTAATGATGCACTAAACAATGTAGTATCTGACATAACAAGTTCAACTGCTAGAACATTAACAAATAAGGCATTAGATCTAGTTTCCATCAAAGATTATGGTGTTATTGGAGATGGGTCTACTGATGATACCTCTGCAATTAACACTGCATTATCATTGTTTGCAAATACTAATAAATATTTATTTATGCCAGCAGGTACTTATAAAGTATCTTCTACCATTACAATACCAAATAAAACAGGTCTTATAGCTAATGGAGATGCAATACTTTATGCAACCTCTGCTGGATTTTCAAATACAGTACCAACAACTCATTATACTAGTACATCTCTAGTAGTAAATATGAGTGGTCTAACATCCGCTCCATATACACCATATTATAATCAAAAATTAATTGGTATTAAAATTGAATATCAATTCTTAGAGGGAAGAGTAGTAGATGCTATTGCTAATAGAAATTGTTATAATTCAGAAATAGATCACTGCGAAATCTATAACTTCCCTCTATGTACTGCAATAGATGCTAGTAGTTTGTTACATGGTTGTAAGATTACTAATAATTATATTCATGATATAAGTACAAATACTAATTTTGGTGGTTCATACACATCCGCAGATACTAATTTATATGGTATTGATTTAGATGATAATCGTGTAAATTCTGTTGAAAGTGTCGGAGTTTTAATATCAGGAAATTTCATTGAAAACTTAAACCATGGAGCTACTTCTATAGCTGCTTATGGTGATCAAGCTGATGGTATCTCTACACAAAAAGGAAAGGGCCATGTTGTTACAAATAATGTTGTAATTAATGTAAACGAAGGCATAGATACTTATGCAAAATTACAAACCATAAGCAATAATTATTTAAAAAGTAATGATGGATGGGGAATTAAACTAATTCATGGCGCTTCCTATAATACTGTTTCAAATAATGTTGTAGAAGATGCTGGCATTGGTGGTATTACATTAGACGGTGGTATTGTTGATCACACACAATATAACCTTATTCGTGGAAATATTGTTTATAACGTAGATCCAAATAATACTAACAATGCTTCTTTTGCTACTGGTTGTATAAAGATCGATAATCAAGGTACATTTTTTGCAAAAAATAATATATTCTCTGAAAATATACTATATCCAGGAACAAATGGAAATTATAATGTTATTTTAGATAAACCAACACAAGATACTAATAATACATTTAAGAATAATTACTTTGCGTCTTCTGGTACAGATGGTACTTGGAATACAGACATTGCTTATCAAGATAATGAACAGGCATTCAGAACTGCTGTGAAAGTCACTAGAAGTACTACACAATCTATAAATTCTGGTGCATATACTAAAATTCAATTTGATAGTGAATTATTTGATACTAATAGTGAGTTTGATTCTACTACTAACTATAGATGGACCTGTGTTACTCCTGGGTACTATAGAGTTTCTGCAAATGTTAGAATGGCTTCTGTAACTGGTTTAATATTAAAACTACAAAAAAATGGAACTACTGATCTAGTAATCGCCGCCGCACCTTCTGCAACAGCAGATCAAACAGCAGGATGTGGGGATTTAGTTAAATTTACTACAGGAGATTATATAGAAGCTTATGTATTTCATTCAACTGGAGCAGCACGTAACGTTACTGCTGGGCAAGAATGGACACATCTAACTGTTAACGCCATATAATGAATGAAAAAATTAAACTAACTGCTGATATTATTGAAGGATTTGCCTCATCTTGTCTTGTAAAATTCTTTGATGAGGCTTCTCCATTTGCTGATTTCCATAGAGAATGGTGGGAATTATGTTGCTCTAACGATAAGTTTGTAGCAGTCTGCGCGCCTCGCGGTTAATTGATATTACTGGCGCAATATATAAATAAGTAATTTGAATGGCCGCGATAAAACCCCTCAAATTCGGAGAACTCCAGAACGGACAACCCCGAGCGAAACCAGATTGTTCTGGGACTGTGTAGAGACTAGACGGGGGGCTTAATCCTTAAATGATTGGAGGTGTATATGAGCGTTGCTCATGAGGTAGCTTGGGCTGCCGGATTTTTTGATGGTGAAGGTTATGTTACAATTCAATATGGATATACTAAATCCCCTAATGGGAAACGGTATCATCGACATACATTAAGAATTGGAATTAATCATGTGGCTCCTGGTCCTTTGTATGAAATGCAAAGATTGTTTGGAGGTTCTATAGAAAAGCAAAAAATAGAATCTGTACATGGTAATAGACATCCCCGACACCGTTGGGTTCTAAACTGTAACAATGCGGCAGAAGCATTAAAACGAATGATGCCATACTTTAAAAATAAAACACAAGTAGCAGAGTTGGGGTTAGAATTACAAAGAACAATACAAGAAAATAAACAACAAGTTTCAGAAGAAACTTTTTTGTATCGTGCAATGTTAAAAGAAAAAATCACACATCTAAATTCATTGGATTAATGAAGGTATAGTCCGACACCTAGAGGAATCTGGGCAAACGGTAAGCATTCAAAATCTACTACAATATCTGTAGTTTATACATTGGCTGCTATGCTATTCAGAGAACGAAGATACGCTCTTATAGTAGCTGATACTGAAACTCAGGCAAGTTTATTCTTAGGACAAATAAAACAGATTATTAATGAATCTGAAGAAATTCATCAGTTGTTTGGTTTAAAATTAAATGAAAAAAATGAAGTAGACTTCAAAAAAGACACAGAAACCGACATAATTGTACCATTTCTAGATGGAAAACAATTTAGAATAATGGCTAAAGGCGCAGAACAGAAGCTTCGCGGTCTATTATTTGATGGTGGAAGACCAGATTTAATCATTATTGACGATTTAATGAATGAAGAACTGGTTATGAACAAGGATCGGCGTGATAAACTACGTAGATGGGTATATGGCTCACTAATTCCTTGTCGTTCTGAGCGTGGTATCATTCGTTTTGTGGGTACTCCTATGAATTTGGATGATCCTCTTGAGTCTTTAATGCCTAAAGAGAATGATAAATATACAATTGTAGAAGATCTTAAGGTATGGTCCACTAAAAAACACGGAATGTGGAGATCTGTTAAGTATCGTGCACATAATTCTGACTATTCAAAGCTATTATGGCCGAGTAGAAAGACAAAACAAGATTTTATTCAGCTTAGAGATGACTTTATTTCACAAGGCATTCCAGAAGTTTATGCTTGTGAATATTTATGTAATCCAGTAGATGATTCTATTAGATATTTTAAGAAATCTGATTTACTTGCTTTAACTAAAGAAGATAAACTCAAGAAAGTTAACTACTATATAACAGCAGACTTAGCAATTTCAGAAAAAGAACGTGCTGATTACTCTGCGTTTGTAGTTGGAGGTATGGATGAGAATGGTATTTTACACATCAGAAATGTTATCAAAGATAGATTACCTGGAGATGAGATTGTAAATACTTTATTATCATTACAAAGAGTATATACTCCACTTGCAGTTGGTATTGAAGACATGCAGGTGTCTAAATCAATAGGTCCATTCTTAAATAGGGCTATGATCGAAGAGAATACGTTCTTAAATGTCATTCCATTAAAACCTAATAAAACAGATAAGATCTCACGATCAAGATCTATTCAAGCTAGAATGAGAGCAGGCGCTGTTAAGTTTGATAAAGAAGCAGATTGGTGGCCTGATTTAGAACATGAACTATTGGTTTTCCCAAGAGGAAAACATGATGATATGGTAGATGCAATTGCTTATCTTGGATTAATGATTGATAAAATCATCGAGGCTCCTACTAGGGAAGAAGTTGCTGAACTTGAATATGAAGATGAATTAGAACAATCTGATTTAAACTTACAGGGTAGGAGTGAAATTTGTGGCTACTGAACAATTAGCAAAGTATATAGAAAGTATCAATATTGCAAGAGATCTAGATGAAGACACATTAAAAAAGATTGGTGATGATGTTGTACGTGGATTTGATGTCGATATTCAATCTAGATCTGAATGGGAAAGAAATGTAGATACTTGGATTGATTTAGCAAAATTAGTATCTGAAAAGAAAACATACCCATGGCCTGGTGCTGCTAATATTAAATATCCATTGTTAGCTACAGCCGCAATGCAATTTGCAGCACGAGCATATCCCTCATTAATACCTTCTAATAATAATGTTGTCAAATGCCGTGTAGTTGGTTCTGATCCAGATGGACAAAAGGCAGATAGAGCAAAACGAATTTCCAAATATATGTCTTACCAAGTCATGGATGAAATGCCTGATTGGGAAGAAGAAATGGATAAACTTCTGATTACTCTTCCTATTGTTGGAACATGTTTTAAGAAGACATATTGGGATAGTGAAAGATCTGTTAATTGTTCTAAGTTAATTCCCCCAAAACAATTAGTAATTAATTATTGGGCAAGATCTGTTGAAGATGCTGAACGAATTACTGAATGGTTTCCATTATCAGAACGTAAATTAAAAGAAAAACAATTAGCAGATTTGTATTTGGATATCACATTACAAGAACCTTCTGCTATTTATGAACCTGGGCGACAGATCGGAACTTCAGATCTAAGAGTTCCAGAAGAAGATGAAACAACTCCATATTATATTCTAGAACAGCATACTTATTTAGATTTAGATAAAGATGGATATGCGGAACCTTATATAGTAACTGTAGAATATGGATCTAAAAAGGTTCTTCGTATCGTAGCTAGATACACAGCAAATGGTATAGTATTAAATGAAGATAATAAACTCTGTAGAATCGAACCTGTTGAGTATTACACAAAATTTCCTTTCATTCCAAACCCAGATGGGTCAATTTATGATCTTGGTTTTGGAAGATTACTTTGCCCCATTAATGAATCTGTTAATACACTTCTAAATTTATTAGTAGATTCTGGAGCATTAAGTAATTTACAAGCGGGATTCATTGGTAAGGGTCTTAAAATTAAGATGGGAAGTGAAAACTTCAGACCCGGAGAATGGAAGGCAGTTAATGCTATTGGTGATGATTTAAAGAAACAAATCTTCCCATTACCAGTACGTGAACCTTCAGAAGTTTTATTTAAATTATTAGATCTATTAGTTAAATCTGGTAAGGAATTAGCCTCTGTTGCAGAGATATTTGTTGGTAAAATGCCAGGACAAAATACCCCAGCAACTACCACAATGGCTACAATTGAACAAGGGATGAAAGTATTCACTGCTGTTTATAAGCGTGTCTTTAGAGCAATGTCTAAAGAATTCAGAAAGATTTATAAACTAAATAGAGACTATGCAAATCCTGAAGAGTATATTGATGTCATTGATGAGCAAATTCAACAAAGTGATTTTGAAGGTCCAGAAAATGACATTATACCTGCTGCAGATCCACAAGCTGCGACTTCTACAGAGAAGCAAGCTAAGGTAGAAAACCTATTACAACTCATGGGACTTGGAACTCTAGATCCAAATGAAGTTACAAAGAGAGCACTAGAAGCACAAGAACAACCAAATATAGAGGCACTTTTTAGAAAAGAACCTCCTGCCCCAGATCCAAAAGTACAAGCAATTCAAATGAAAGCGCAGATGGATCAACAAAAGGGACAGAATGATATTCAAATTGCTCAAATGAAGGCACAGATGGAACAAGCTTCTAAGGAACAAGAGTTAATTTATAAGCAAAGAATTGAAGAATTAGAACTCAAATTTAAAGCTATGGAAGCAATGCTAAAGATGAGAACATCACAGGCAGAGGCGCATGCTGCAATGATACAACAAGCACAACAGCATAGTTTGAATATGGCTACACAGCATGAAGCACACCAAATGAATGCACAACATACTTCAGAGATGAATTCTATAAAACAGCAACAAGCAAAAGCAAAACCAAAGACTACCCCTAACAAGTAAGGAGTATTATGATTACCAAAAGTGATTTTCAAAGTTGGAAGGATCATCCAGTTACCATCGCATATTTCGATGCATGTAAACTTCGTGTAGAAGATGCTAAAGATATTTTAGCTAACTCTGCTGGATTATCTTCAGAAGATGATAATTTTTACAGAGGTTTCATTGCCGCATACAGAGAGAAATTCTCTATTGATTCTGAGGAACTTTCATGAAACTAGTTCCTATATTACATAGAATTCTCGTAAAGCCAAAACAATTGGCAGAGGCAAATGAAACATATCGTAAAATGTCAGAACTAGGATTAGTTATACCAGATGTTACAGATGTTAAGCGAGAACAACAGGCTGTAGAAATTGGTACTGTCTTAGCAATTGGAGATACTGCATATACTGGAAATTTTGAAACAGAAACAAAACCAAAGGTTGGTGATGTTGTTTATTTCGCAAAATATTCTGGTAAAGAAGTCTTAATAAATAAAGAAAAACATTTACTTCTAAATGATGAAGATGTTGTTGCAATAGTAATTGGAGATTAATATGACTGAAGAAGTTAAAGTTTTAAAATCAGAAAAGCAAGAAGTTGTTCCAACTGAGCCAATCAATAATGAACCTTCTGACATAGAACAAAGGGCAATGGATTTAGGTTGGAGACCAAAGGAAGATTTTGAAGGTGACGAAGCTACTTTCATAGATGCTGCAGAATTTGTACGCAGACAACCCTTATTCGACAAAATTGAATCAATGGGTAGAGAACTCAAAGAGACTAAAAAGGTCTTAAATCTTTTACAAGAACATCACAAGAAAGTAAAAGAAACTGAGTTTAAACGTGCATTAGATGAACTTAAAGTAGAGAAGCGTAAAGCCCTAGAGGATGGGGACGCAGATAAACTATTAGCAGTTGATGATGCAATTGCTGAAATCAGAACTGCACAGATCACTAAACAAAATGAGCCAGAACAACAGACTGTTCATCCAGACTTTGTAGAATGGGTAAATAAAAATAAATGGTATGCTAAAGATCCAGAAATGCGTGCCTTTGCTGATGCTGTTGGATTACAGTATAAAGACAAGACTGGAGCATCAAATGAAGATGTTCTTAAGTATGTTGTGGAACGAGTTAAAACCACATTTAAAGATAAATTTGTGAATCCTAATAGAGCAAAACCTAATGCTGTTGAGAATACAAATAGTGTTGTTGAATCTAAAAGTAAAGTAGATTCTTTTGAATTATCTGAAGATGAACGTAAGGCAATGAATACCTTTGTTCGGAATGGGGTTATGACTAAAGAAGAGTATATTGCTGAGATTAAGAAATTAAGGGGCTAAGAATGGAAAAGAGACTTCCTAGAGAAAAACGAACTCCAATTAATGGTACTCGTAACATATTAACAATTCGTGGGCAAGAGCCTGGATATAGATATAGAATTGTAAACGATGATGGTGACAGAATTCCTATGCTACAAGAACAAGGATATGAACTTGTTCAAGATGCCTCTATTACTGTCGGTGATCGTCGGATTGCAAATCCTACTAAAGAAGGATCTCCTGTTCAGGTTTCTGTTGGTGGTGGACAAAAAGGTTTCGTGATGCGAATTAAAGAAGAATGGTATCAAGAAGACCAAAAAACCAAACAGAAAGCTGTGGATGATCTCGATGAATCCATGAAGGCTAATGCAAAGAAAATCGCCGATTACGGCTCTTTAAAAATAAGTTAACTTGCAATATAGCCTTCATTTAAAATTATTTTTGGAGGCTACATGGCTAACACATCAAAAATTAATGGCTTTCGCCCTGTAAAGCACACTTCCGGTGCGCCTTATAACGGCCAATGCAATCTTTATCAAGTGCCATCTTCAGATGGTACAGCCCTTTTCGTTGGTGATCCAGTTAAATTGTCTGGTTCTTCTGACGCTAATGGTATTGCCACTGTCATTCGTGCCACCGCTGGTGGTCCAGTATTGGGTGTTATTGTTGGAATTGTTCCAGCTAAACTAGATCCAGTTGCTGGTAAGATGACTGCTGGTTCAACTGCTCTAGATACTCCTCAGTATCGCGCTGCTTCTACCGATGCTTTTGTTTTAGTATGCGACTCTGACGATGTTATCTATGAGGTAGAAGCTACAACTTCTGGTGGTGCTTCTTATTCATTTGCTGCTGCCGATGTTGGTTTGAATGCAGATGCTTATTTAGCAACTGGTTCAACTACTACTGGTGCTTCTGGTTGTGCTTTGAATATGACCGGTGCTGCTACAACTGCTACTTTACAATTTAAAATCTTAGGTACTGTTCAACGTGTTGATAATGAGCCTACTGGTAATGCTACTAAAGTTCTCGCTAAGATTAACCAAGCCACTTTTGGTGGTGGTACTGGCGCTACTGGCGTTTAATAATTAAAGGAGAATAATAATGTCTGTTATTACTACTGGTTCTTTTGCAAAGGCTTTATGGCCCGGCGTAAATGCTTGGTATGGTAAAGCCTACAATGACTATCCTGTTGAATGGGATAAGTTATTTGAATCCAACAAATCTACACGCGCTTACGAAGAAGATGTTGGTCTTTCTGGTTTTGGTTTAGCTAATGTTAAATCCGAAGGCGCTCCTATCAGCTATGACTCTGAGAAGCAAGGTTTCACTTCTAGATACAACCATGTTGTGTATGCTCTTGGTTTTACTATTACTCGTGAAATCTATGAGGATGATCAATATGATGTCGTAGGTAAACGTAAGGCCCAAGGTCTTGCCCGTTCCATGCGTCAAACTAAGGAAATTGTTGGTGCTAACGTTTATAACCGTGCATTCAATACTTCCTATACTGGTGGTGATGGTGCTACTCTAGTAGCTTGTGCTGCTGGTGGTTCAGCTTCTCACCCCAATGTTGCTGGTGGTACTTGGACTAATGGTCCATCTGCTGCTGTCGATCTATCAGAAGCTGCTCTAGAACAAGCTACTATTGATATCGCTGGTTTCCGTGATGATCGTGGTTTACTAATTGCTGCCAAACCTCGTGGTCTAGTTATTCCTTACCAACTTCAATTTGAAGCTAAGAGAATTCTAGGTGCCGATGGTAGAGTTGGTACTGATCTAAATGATCCCAACGTTATTAAGGATATGGGTCTTTTCGGTAATGTTATCGTTAATCACTATCTAAATGATCCTGATGCTTGGTTCATTCTAACTGATGTTAAGGATGGTCTAAAGTATTTCGAGCGGCGTGGTGATGAGTTTGATATGGATAATGATTTTGATACTGAGAATGCTAAGTACAAGGCTTCTGCCCGTTATTCCTTTGGTTGGACTGATCCTCGCGGTATCTATGGTTCTCCAGGCGTTTAATAAATAACAACACCCGCCACGCCTCTACATGTAAGCGCACCCCGGCGGGTTATTCTAGGAGAATTATATGGCAAACTTTACTGCTGCACAAGTTGGTCTATCCTATCCAAAGGGACGTGATCTAATAACAAAGATCATACCCATTGCTAGAACAGATAGCTCAACTCCTAAATGTGTATTGCCAAAGGATGCGGTTGTGGTTGGTCTTCATGTATATCAAGCCACCGCTGCCGTTACTGGTGCTGCCACATTTAACTTAGGTTGGTCTGGTGCTACTACTGGATTAATTAATGCATACTCAATGGCAACTACTTCCACTGGTCTTGCAAATCCAGGTGCACAAACTGGAACTTCTGTATTTACTAAACTAACTGCTGATCAAGTGGTTCTTTCTACTTACTCAGTAGGTACTTCCACTTCTGGTGGTACTGGTTATGTAGCTATCGAATATTTCATTGCACCCTCTAACGAACAAGTTGATGATTAACCCAAAGTGGGCTGGTTTCTATTTAATGGAAATCAGCCCATTTTTATTTAAGGAATAGTATGTCTACTAATGTAACTTCTACCCCAACAGTACAAACAAACATTTTAAAAGCTTTTGTAAATGCTTCCTCATTAGGATCTCATGCTGTCGTTTCTGCTGTTAATGGTAAATCAATTCGCGTTACTGGAGTAGCTTTAGTTACTACTTTGGCAAACTCCGTTAAATTTTTATCTGCTGCTACTGATATATCAGCAACCTTCCCTCTTGGAGCTAATGGTGGTATTGTATTACCATTTAATGAACATGGTTGGTTCCAAACAAATTCAGGTGAAGCATTGAATCTTAATCTATCTGTAGCTACTGCTACAGGTCTTTCTATTACTTATGTGGTGATTTAATGGGAATCTTTTCTAAATGGATTAAATACTTTGGGCCTAAAGTACAGCCAAATATTATTAAAAAGAATTGGCGGACTTCTATGTGGGTTATTCACGAAGGACGTCCTGCAATTTTATTTTCTATAGATTCTCCATGTATTATACATTTGGTAGATACTGAAACTGGAGAAACTATTGAAGCAACTAGTGTTCAATTATCTGAATTACGTCAGGCAACATACGATGAAATTCCTCAAATTCGTAGAGGCATTTCAAGAGAAGTAGCAAAGGAACTTGGATATGGCTCTTAATTTTCCTGATACAGGTGAAAATCTATCACTTGAAATGATAGTAAATAAAACTGCTGCCCAAAATTTAGTATTAAAGTTATACAAAAATAATATAACTCCAAGCGATACTGATACTGCAGGAACTTATACAGAAGCGACATTCCCAGGATATAGTTCTGCAACTTTAACTGGAGCATCTTGGGGCGCGGCATCTGGTGGTACTATAACATATGGATCACAACAAACTTTTACATGTTCTGGTTCATCTACTGATGATATATATGGATATTTTGTAGTTCAAAGTTCTTCAGGAACATTACTATATAGCGAACGTGATGGTGCTGCTCCATTTGCTATTCGTGTTTCTGGTGATGCTGTAAAGATTACTCCATCAATCTCTGCTAACTAATAGGTTATATATGTTTACACGATCTCAATTAAATTCATTAAAAAATGCAATTTTGGCAGATTCAAATCTAACTACTCAAGTTAATAATGGTGAAACTGGTTATATTGCTTCTTATTTAAATCAACCTTCTAGTACTGTTGTTTGGTCAACAGTTGTTAAAGTACAAGATATTTATGATGCAATTGTGTGGGCTAATTTTACTCCAGCCGCCGCAATTGACTCTACTCAAATATGGGCAAATCGCGCTCTTGCTTGTCAAGGAAAACAATTTAATCTACAAACCATGTTAACTGGTAGAGATGTTATTAATGGTTCTAAATCTAATATTAGAGCCGGTTTACAAGATGCATTGACTGGAATTCCAAGTAAAGCAGATGGTACTAATCAAAATGCAGGATGGACTAGTGTACAATTAGTTTTACAAAGATTTGCTACACTTGGTGAAAAAGTATTTGTTACTGGTGGAAGTCCTGGTACTTTAGGTTGGGAAGGTGAAATTACTAACGATGATGTAGTAGCTGCATTTAATGGAGGTTACTAATGGCTACATATACAGAACCAGCAGGTTCTAGAACATCTTTAACTACTACTGCATTAAACTCTTTAGCTAGCAATACATATGTAAGTGCTGGAACAATTGATGTTAGTTCTACTGATCCAATTGATGTTATTATAGAAGTGGAGGCAACTCCTGGTACTATAACTGCTCCAAGCTTTTTAAATGTTTTTGCCCAGTCTAGTTTTGACAATTCAAATTTTAGCACTGGCCCAACATCTGGTTCTACTGCAACAGATGAACCTGTATTACATTTCATTGGTTCCTTACCATTACCAACGAACTCTACATTACAAAGAAAATCATTCTCTGTTAAGGCAGCATTAGGTTTTGTTCCTCCATATTTTAAAGTTATTTGTAGAAATGTAACTGGTGCTGCATTAGCAGCTTCAGGACATGCAGTTAATTATACAACTTATATTGGTTCTATTGCATAATGAAATCATTTATTCTACCTAAAATTGCCGGACCTGCCTGTGAATCTGGGATCTTAGGCAGAAAGTTATCTAATATTTATGTTTCTGGTGAACAACATGGTATTACTACAGATATACAAGCGAATTATAATTTAACTTGGTCTGGAACTCCGTCAAATTCTGTTAATTTTGGATATAGAAATATAAGTTCAACTTCAACATCTAATAAAAGTTCTGGTAAAGCAAAGGCCGTAGCAAACTATCCAATTGTTTTTGTTGCTGTTGGATACATGAATAGTGCAGCGGCAGCGAATCAAATAATAGACTTTACACCTGCATCTCCAAATGGATATCTTGGTTCTATTTCAATAGCAACAAGTTCCACGTTGAAGTATACATTTAGAATTAATTATGGAACTACTATTTCTGTAACAAGTCCGAGTCTTGGAACTGCAACTAATAAAGTTGTAGCATGTATTGGACAATCTCTATCTGCAACAGATCATAGATTTTATTGTAATGGGTTGTCGGCATCATCTTCAACATCTGCCGGAGCATTTTCTGCAGCATTTAATACAATTTCTTTGCCAGGAAGAACTGCAAATGACAGTGGTACAATACTAGCTGGTGTTGGCTCAATCCCATTCACAGATGCAGAAGCTATTTTACTAACTTCTCATCCTGAATTGATGATTGCTGAAATTATAAATTCTAGAAATATTGTACATTTAAATAGTGGAAGTGGAACTACTTTTAATATTACTCCTTCTGGATCAATAGTATTTTCTGGAAGTGTAACTCAAAACCATGAACACATCCAATCTACTAGTGGTAGTATTATCTTTTCTGGAACTAATAATCAAGTTCATGAAAAAAATATAGTTCCTACTGGTAGTGTTGTTTTCTCTGGTGGTTCCTCTATTATATATACGCCAAGTGGTGGGACTACATATACAATTACACCAAATGGAACTATTACATTTAATGGAACTGTATTACAAAACCATGAGCATATATTAAATACATCTGGAAATATAGTATTTTCTGGTAGTATAGATACAATAAAAACAAAGGTTGTTACTCCAACTGGTAATATTATATTTTCAGGAACAGCACCAATAACAATTCCAGGTTCTGGACCAGAGCCAACTACTAAACTACCATTAACAGGAATAGGTGTATAATGTTAAAAACATATTATAAATCTGGAGATTGGAATCTAATATGTGATGTTTGTTCCTCTAAGATAAAAGCTAGTAAATCAAAACACAGATGGGATGGATTTATTGTCTGTCCATCTTGTTATGAAACTAGACATCCACAAGATTTCCTAAGATCCAAAGCAGATAAACAATCCGTTCCATATTCAAGGCCAAGACCTGCGGATGTATATGTTCATTCATGTTCAATTCAAACTCAATCTGATTATGCGGATATGGGAACGGCAGATTGTTGTAGGGCTGATATGAATTTTGGATATACATATGCAGAATTAGTTGCGGGAAGAATATAATGGAAGATGATATGTTTATGAAACATGCCATAGAAGAAGAAAAGCGTTTAGCTTCTATAGAGAATGATATAAAACAAATACAAGAAACTGTTTCTGAATTAAAAATCGCTGTTGATGGATTAGTTACAGCATGGAATGCTGCTGGGTTTTTAATTGCAACTATTAAATATGCTGCTGGATTTGTAACAGCTATTGGAATTTTGTATGCTTATTTTAAAGGAAGTTAAATGGCAACATCTGGATCAACTAACTTCTCTATAAATAGAGATGATATAATTAAAAGAGCATTGCGTTTGATTGGTGTATTACCACAAGGGGAATCTCCTTCTACTGACCAAGTAACAGAAGCTAGTCTAGCTTTAAATGGATTAGTTAAAGCATGGCAAGCTGATGGGATGCCTTTGTGGGCAATTAGAACTAGTTCTTTTACACTAACTGCAACCAGTTCATATACTGTTGGTATTGGACAAACTATTAATATTTCTAAACCACTTAAGGTACTACAAGCATGGAATAGAAATACTACAAGTAATGTAGATGTTCCAATGAGAATATTAACCAAGGATGAATATAATAGACTTGGTAATAAAACATCCACAGGAAATCCAATACAACTATATTATGATCCAGGTATTGATACTGGAACTATTTATTTGTTTCCAGTTCCAGATACTACTAGTATTGCAAACCAAACAATTTACTTTACACACCAAAGAACTTTTGAAGACTTCGATTCTTCTACTGATACTCCTGATTTTCCACAAGAATGGTATGATGCAGTAGTATATGGACTTGCTTGTAGATTAGCTCCTGAATATGGAGTTGCCCCTACAGATAGAAAATTACTCTGGCAAGAGATGACTATTATAAAAAATGAAGCAATGTCTTTTGGAACAGAAGAAGGTTCATTATTCTTTGGTGTAGATTTTAGAGAATACTAATGGATTCCTTAACTCAAACATCTCAAGCAAATGTACCAAATCTTAGTCAAGATCAAATCTATGATATAGTATCTAGGAATAAAATATCAGATCGTAGAAAACGTAATGAGATGTTTAGGTCTGGTATTCAAGATCCAAATGCCTTTGCTTTACAAAACTCAGATCAGATTAGCCAAGCTGCACAGCCACAAGAGTATTGGCCGGCTGGCGGACATCCATTAAATAGTACAACTAATGATCCGATACTTAGTTCTTTATTTAATATAAAAACTAGACCAGAAGATGGACAACAATATTATTGGGGAGATATTAATCCTAATGATGTTACTGTTGGTACTGGTGATCATCGTACTGAAGATCTTGGTTTAGGTAAATATAATATCTATGGACAAGATAATTCATTACTTGGAACTGGATATAAAAGTGTTAGAGATACTATAGCAGATTATTCAATCCAGAATACAATTAATAGGATTCAAGAGAATAAACCAACAGGTTTATTAGCTTCTATGTTTCCATCTACATATTCTATTGGTCCATTATCACAATCTTCAGAACCATCATTTGATGATAATGGATTTAGAGCATTACAACCTGGAGAATATTCTACTAGACAAGAAGCAGAACAGGCAATTAGAAATAGTGTTCTATCTGAATTACATAATGTAGATTATGGTGGTCCATTGGGTGATTGGGAAGCACTTGGTCAATTATTAAATAATACACAACCTGGAATATATAACCTTTCTGGACTCAATGGATACTTACCTCCAAATAGTGGAGAACATTTGGGTGGTTTTCCTGCTAATAAACAGATAGAAAATATTTCTGGATTAAATACATTATATGGATCTACACCAATTTTCCAAGGAGATAAATTACTAGGATACTATTCTGATTTTAGTCCTGGAGAAAATTCTGGATATAAAGGAAATAATAATTGGGATTTCTCTTCTCCTATGGGAGCTAGTTTAGGAGATGATAAAGGCAAGGAACGTTATGTAAATAGTGTTTGGAGAGAACTAAATCCTGGAGATTGGTCTGGAGTAAAAAGATTACAAGATGATAATGTATTCATAACTCCAGAGAATGCTTCTAGTGTTCCTGGTTGGACTAATAAAGATCAATATAATTACGTTGATGCATCTGGTTCACTCCCAAGTTGGTTTGGTCCTGTTGGAACTGTTCTGTCTTTTATACCAGGAATGCAACCAATTGGCGCATTTATGAATGCTATGTCTTCAATGGATAGTGGTAATACTTTTGGAGCATTAGCTAATCTATTTGGAATGACTGGTGGATTTGATACAATTGCTGGTCAATTGGGAGATTTTGCAAATTTATCTCCAGAAGTAGCTAAAGCTGTTGTTAAGGGTGGTACTAACTTTGCAGGCAATCTTGCAAGTGGAAAAGATTTTAAAGATTCACTATTAGGTGGAGTAATAGGAGGTTTAGGAAACTATGCTAATTCTACTGCTACAGCATTTGGTAATGACATGGATCTTGGTGATTTATCTAAGGTCTTTGGGGGTGCTGCCGATCTTGGGTTGAACTCACTGTTTGCTAAGAACCAAGCAGTTAAAGGATCATTATATGGTGATAAATCTGGTGGATTATGGGGATATTTAAACTCCAATCAACCACAACAAGAAGAACCAATTACACATAGAATAAGGAATGAAAATGGCTCGGAAACAAGAAACAACCGGACTTCAGCCAGTAGCTAGACTACCATTAGTAGGTGCTTTTTCTAATAGAGATTCTGCAACTGGACATGACCAAAGGTTTGTTAATATTTTTCCAGAAGCTAGAAAAGTAGAGCAAATAGATAATACTAAATTGTCTATGCACAAAAGAGCAGGACTCTCATTATATCGTGATTATGGTACAGGTGAAGGTAGAGGATGTATTTACTTTAATAATAAGTTCTATGTTGCTGTAGGTAATACAGTATATGAAGATGCTGTTAGTCCTGTATCCAAAATAACATTAACTGGTTCTACTGGTCCAGTTGGAATGGTATTAGGTAATTCTACTACTGTTGGAGATTATCTTTTTGTGTGTGATGGAACTAATGCTTGGTATATTGATACTTCAGGAACAGTTACTCAGATTAGTACTAGTGGATTAAGAACTATTATATTAACTGCCGGAGGAACTGGATACACTAATGGTTCTTATTCCTGTGGATTCTCTGGAGGAGGTGGTAGTGGGGCTGCGGCAACATATACTGTAACTGGTGGTGTTGTTACTTCTGTTGTAGTAACTAATAGAGGTACAGGATACACTTCTGCTCCATCAGTAACCTTTCCATCTGGTGGTGGATCAGGTGCAGCAGCAACTGCATATTTAAATGCATTCCCTACTCCACATGTTCCAACTCCTATATTTATTGATGGTTATATATTATTAGCAAAGAACAGTGATATTTATAATTGTGTTTTAGATACACCAGCAGAATGGGATTCTTCTAATTATATTACTGCTGAAATGTTCCCTGATGCAATTGTTTCATTAACAAGACAGAATAACCAAGTAACTGCATTAGGATCAAATTCAATTGAGTTCTTCTATGATGCAGCCAATGCTACTGGTTCTCCATTATCTAGAAATGATTCATCTACAATTCAGATGGGATGTGCTGCTCCATATTCAGTAATAGGGACTGAAAAGTACTTTGCTTATATATCTCAATCTGGATCTGGTGGTAGAGGTTTCTGGATTGTTGAAGGATTCTCTCCTAAGAAAGTATCTGATGATGCAATTGAAAGAATCTTAGATTCTGATACAGATCTTTCTACTGCTAGGGGCTTTGCTGTTAGAAGTAAGGGTCATTTCTTTTATGTTCTTAATTTAAAGAATGCTAATAGAACTTTAATATATGATACAGAAGAAAAACTATGGCATGAGTGGTCCTCTAATAACTCTGGTTCCCATACTATTTTTGCTTGTGATTATGTAACTGACAATGAATCCGGGATTCCATATTTATTACATACTTCTAATGGATGTTTATATAAACTAGATCCTAGTATTTATCAAGATGATGGTGTTGCAATTTTAGTGGATTTAACAACTAACAAGTATGACTTTGATACATATAAACGAAAGTTTATGCATAGTTTTAAAGTAGTTGCCGATAGATATTCTACTGGTAATAGTGTTAATTTTAAATGGACAGATGATGATTATCAAACATGGTCTAATACAAAAACAATAACATTAACAGATGATTTTCCAGCCTTCTTAAGATTAGGTTCTTTTAGACGTAGGGCTTTTAATATAACTCATGCTTTAAATTATCCATTAAGAATTGAAAGTGTAGAAGTAGAATATAGTTTAGGAGTATCATAATGGCTGGATTACCTCCACCCCCAATTAATGAAAAGCCTGGATCATTTGTCTGGTTAGAGTGGTACAGGCAATTAAGAAACTATGTATCTACTTCAGGTTCTGTTCCTTGGTACATTATTAATTTCTCTGGTTCTAATATAACTGACATTGCAAATAGAAGTCATAACCAATTACAAGATTTGCAAGGTGGTATTAGTGGAGAGATGTATCATTTACAATCTTCAGATTATACTAACTTAACTGGTGGTAATCCAAAGTTTGATACATTAACAATAGATAAAACTTCTGGTAATGGAATTAAAGTAGATAAAACAACTCCAACATTTCCATGGCAAGACCAACTTGGTAAAGTAGCAATTAGAACTGCGGGAGCTAATGATCCTACTTGGGCGGTATATAGAAGTACTATAAGACAATTTCAATTCTCTAATGCAATAATGAATGAGGTATGGAATGAGTTTCATATTCCTCATGATTATGTCCCAGGTACTGATTTATATATTCATGTTCACTGGTCACAAACCACTGTAGATACCGGAGGTGCTGGCGCAACTCCTGGAAATGTAAAATGGTATTTTGATATAACTTACGCTAAAGGACATGGTACTCCAGGAGCCGCTGCTAATGGAGCATTTAGTGCATCAAAAACTACCAGTGTTGTACAGCAAGGATCTACTACTCAATATGGACATCAGATAGCAGAAACTGTTATAACGGATGATGGCACTTCTCTAATTGATAGATCTTTAGTCGAACCAGATGGATTATTTTTAATTAGAACATATCGTGATCCAGCAGATGCTGCTGACACATTAAATCAGAATCCCTGGGTACATGAGATTGATATTCATTATCAAAGTACTAATATTGGTACTAAGAATAAATCTCCTAACTTCTATTCTTAAGGAAATATAATGGCTAATGAATGGCAAACTATCGGTGGTGATAGTGATTTAAACTCTTACACAGATTCTTTTGATAATTATGATTCTTTCTCACAACCAGAATGGTCAAATGATTATAATTTTTCAGGTGCTGGTGGAAGTGATTATAACTGGAATAACTTAAATGTAAATCAAGGGCAACCAGAGTGGAGTAATCTATATTCTCCAGAATCTTCTGGCAACTGGGGTAGTTCATTACCATCTATTGGTAATGGATCTACTACATTTGGTGGTCCTCAAGAATTTGGTACTGGTGTTCAAGATTATTTAAAAAATATATTTAATAATCCACAGTTTATGACTAAGGGTATTGGTGCATTATTTGAAGGATTACAAAATAGAAGTTCTTCAAGAAACTTAAATAAAATTGCTGGTAATTTACAACGTGCTGGAGATCCATTTGCATCTCAACGTGGTCAATATCAAAGATTACTTAGTGATACATATACTAATCCAAATATAGCTCTTGGCAGACCTGAAATACGTGCACAGTTGCAGGGATTGGAAAATCAAATGAATGCTAGAGATGCTGCTGCTGGTAGGCGATCACAATATGGTGATAGAGCAAATCAATTAGCAATCGCTTCTTCTGGTTTATTAGATAGATATCGCCACCAGCTTGCACAGCTTGCTGGTGGTGGTTTAAGTCCTAATTTTAGTGGTTTGAGTAATCTATATCAAGAAGCTAATAGACAAGGTACTAATGGATTTCTATCTCCAATTATGTCTGCAGTTGGTATGGGTACTCAACAACAAAGACAGCAGGATTTTATAAACCAATTAAGTTCTTTATTTGAAAGGAATAGATAATGCCAATTCCAATGATAGAAACTGGTTATAAACCAGAGTTCGCTCTTGGTGCTTTATATCAAGGAATGAATGCTGCCAATGCAGATGAAATGGCACAACAAGAAATCATTGATAAAGTATTGTCTAACTTTAAAAGACAACAAGATGCTCCTTTGGATTATACAATTAAACAAGCTGATGCAGTTGATGCTCAAACTAGAATGCTTCCTTCTTATCAAAATGCAAAATTGCGTGGATATATTGGTCAGAATGATTCACAAGAAGCTAGTGGTAAAATAGCACAAGCACTAGCTCCATTTAGAATTTCTGCTGAAAAGGCTAAGTCTAGATTATCTGAATCTAATGATACTAGAGATTTTAATTTAGCTTCATTCCAAAAATTATTAACTGAGGGTGTGGATTCTGATGGTAATCCTCTTGATCCAGAAGTTAAAAAACAACTATTTAAGAAGTATATAGAAGATGCAACTATCGCATATCAAACTCCAGAGTTCCTCGGTAAACAACAATTAAAAGAGGATGAATGGGATGCTAGATTAAAAATAGCTCAGGAGAATGCTACTAAAGCTGCACGTAGTCCTTTCTTAGATATGCATAAGACCTATTCTAAAGATATTCTAGGACTGAGACAGAACATTCAGAAATTAGAAAAAGAAATTACTGAAGATCAAATGATGAAACCTATTTATGATAAATTAAATAAGGGTGTATCAATTGATAATGAAAATCCTAATGCTGTAAATAAGATAAGAACTTTACAATACTTACGAAAAGAACTTGCAAATAGACAAGCAACTGTTAACCATCTTGCAGAGAGACTAGGTTTGCCTCCAGAACTTACAGGTTCTGAAAATGAACCAACTACTTATAAAACACCTGATGGTAGAACAGTAATTAAACTAAGGAATTAATATGCCACTATATGATTACGAAGGAAACTTATACGATTTAGAAGAGACTGATGCTTCTAAGGCGCTCGCTCGTATTGAAGAACACCTTGGTAAACAAAAGAAACCAGTTGTTACACAACCTGAAGTTTCTACATGGGATGAACTTCCTCAAGCTGCATTACAAGGTTTTCAAAAAGCTGTTGCTTCTGTGGGAAGAGTTGGGGCTGATATTTCAAATCGAATCTCCCCACTAGATGATCTTGAAGGATATAAAAAAGATGTTAATACAAATCTTGGTTTGGATGAACATAAACAAATGCAAACCTTTGGTGGTAAGCTAACAGAGACTGCTGCTAATGTATTACCATTTGCTCTTAATATTCCAGGTGCTGCTATTGGATTATCCACAGTTTATAATGACACTGTAGATAAACTAATAAAAGAGGGTGTTCCATTAGACCAAGCTAGAAATGCTGCAGAGGCCAATGTTGGTATGATGATTGTAGCAGGCGGCGGGGCTGGTAAGGTTGTTGGTTCTATGCTTGGTAAGACTGTTGGTGGTATGGCAGGATTTGGTGTTGGTGCTGAGGCTGGTAGATTGGCAGAGAATGAAATTCTTTATAATCAACCAAATGCTCAGACTAAATTTGATCCTGAACAAGCAATCATTAATTCATTAGTTGGTGGTGTTGGGGCACATATTGTTCCTGATAAATACACTGGACAAGACAAACTAAAACCTAAAGGTGAACAATCTCAACCAGAAATAAATCCAGAGTATAAAGAAGCTGGTATTAATGATGCACAAATTCGTGTTGATACATTAGGTAATGAAATAACTAATAAGCAAACCTTAATTAAAAGACTACAAGAAAATATAGAAGAATTAGAATCAAAAGTAACTGATGATCCAAATAAATCTCCTGAACAAAATTTAGAAGCCTATCTAAAAAAACAACAAAAAATAAAGGAAATGACAGATACAATTGAAATTGTATCTGAAGAGATTTCACAAGCATCTATTGCAAAAAGAAAATTAGAAACTTACATTGATCAAAGATTGCAAGACCTATCTATGATGGAAGTTGGTAAGGAATCTACTGATCCTAAGACTGATAATGCAGTCATGGCAAACATTATGGCAGACAATCCAAAGAGGGCATTAGAGGCAATTGCAGAACATTCTAATGATTCTCACCTTCGTCAATTAGCAAGACGTGTTTTAGATAATCCAATATTTTCTGCATTTATTAAAACTGCAATTCAAAGAGTAAAAGAAGGTTCTGCCTGGTATGATAGAGTAAAGAATGAAATTGGATTTAATGGATTTAGAAATGCAACTGCTATTAATTTAATCCATGAAGTTCTTCATCAAGCAACTAGTGCAACATTACATGCAATACAAAATGGTGGTAAGGTAGGATTTAATCTAATTAAACCAGGAAAAGAAATAATATCTTTATATGATAAACTATATCAACAAAAAGAAGCTATCCGTTCTAAAGTATCAGAGGAAATCAAACCTCTTATAGACCATATGTTTAAGAATGCAACTGAGTTTGTTTCATATGGACTAACTGTTCCTGAAATTAGAAAAGCATTAGATTCTGTCCCTGCTCCTGGTCAATTTTGGAAACTGACTGCCAACTTCTTTAGCAAATTAATAGGTAAAAAACCCTATGAAGTTGAAAGTATGTTAGAGTCTTTACATAGAAATACTAATACATTAATTGATGAAACTCAAGGTCTTGGTAAAAAAGATTACGGTATTATTGATCCAGGTAAGATAGATTCAAATGTAGATCTAGCTAGAAATCCAAAAACAAGTGATATTGGATGGAAAAATACTGGTCAATCTCTATCGGATTTTATTAAGAATCTTCCAGCTAATATTACTAAACATGCATTTACTCAAACTATTCCACAAATTTGGAGAGATAATCCAGTTATCCAAAGAACAAATCAAGTTATTTCTGATGCTAATCGTAGGGCTGCTGCTAATTTCCATAAGGTATTTGGTGGAACTCCAACAAACCCATTGAAAGTGGGAACTAAATTTTTCTTTAGATTGAAGAAAATTCAAGAGGCAGATGGTCTTGGCGCGGCACTTCTTAAAGTTCCATATACAGATCTTGTTGATGTCTATGATGTATTAAGGATGGGATATAGGGATCGTATAGCAGATGTTAATGATTTAATTGCAAGACATGGTAATCATTTATCTGATTCTTCAAAGAATGTATTAAGGGCCATACAAAAAGCTTCTGATAAAATGTATGATATTGCAAATAGTTCTTTAATGAGTCGTGGCCTTAAAGGTATTGGAAAAGCAATTGGTTATTTTCCAGTACATCGTATTGGAAATCACTTTGCAACTGTTAAAATAAATGGTGTCAGTGTAAGATATGAGGGATTCATTTCTAGAAAAGAAGCTGAAAATTTTAAGAGTCTTTATGAAAGAACTAATCGCGGTTCTGTAGTTGATATTATAACCAAAGGTGAGAACACTTCGTTTGATTCTATTATTGATGCATTAGAACATGTTCGTGATGAACTACAAAAGAATCCATCACTATCAAAAACTAATATAAGTACAGTATTTAATAATACTATTGAACGATTAAATAACAATACTAATAATATTGGTGGACACGCACAACAACGTTCAGGTTTAGAGGGATATGTTGGTAGTGAAATTGGAATGTCTAAGAATGAGAAGGGTAAACGAATTGCAAAAGCACTTGAGGCTTGGGTAAGAGAATATACTGATGCTATTAGACGTAGAGAAATTGAACATGATATTCTTGATAGTCGATATAGTGGTGGTTATGATGCATGGAAGAGTATGCCAAATGCCACGGCTATTGCAGAACATATGATTAATTCCCAAACTAATAAAATTCATACATTGGGAAATGATGGAACTAAACCTTCATATGTACATGAGGCATTTAACAATGCATATACAACCATGTTCCCTAATTCTAGGCTAAGTACTCCTGTTCTTAGTAAAATTAATGGTAAATTAACTCACCTATTTTATGTGTTTAGACTTACTGGTAGATTAAATATTATAGCTTCTCAATATTTCTCTGCATTAAACTCAATGCGTAGTTTGTTTAGAGTGGATGGTACTTCTTCATTACAAGCATATGCTTCTATTGGTGAAACATTTGCTAAACTATTTACAGGACAATTAACAAAAGATCCAGAATTTGTTAAAGCAATCAATTGGACTAGAGAAAACAGTAATGATCTATTTCCACAATTAACAAATGAATTGACTGATTTATCTATTCATAGAAATCCTGATCATATTGTTAACACTTTAATTAAGACTCTTACTGGTGAAGTATTTACTGCTGCAGGAGATTCTTCTTCTAGATTTATTACATATGCTATGGCTTTTACTCATCTGAAAAAGGCAGGTCTAACAGGAACAGAATTATATAAAGCTGCTGGCGATATAGCTAATAACAATCAATTCCAATATGGTAAGTCTTACCAACCAACCATGTATAAAAAACTTGGAGTAGTTGGTGAAATGATGACTCCACTAAAGACATTCGCTCATGGGCAAGTTGGTAATATTGTTTCTGATATTAAGTATTTAATTCAAGCTGGTAATGTTAATAGGGCAAAAGCACTTAATGCCGTGGCTCTATCCGGATTAATGTTCCTAATACAAGGTGGCGTTATCTCTGCACCTTTCCTTGCTGAATATGAGATCTTACGTAGGTTTGGTCTTAGTAGAGGATGGTGGGGAGATGAATGGCCTTCATTAACTGAATGGGCATTAAAACAACCAGAGTATGTTTCTCATGGCGTATTATCAGCAGCAACTGGTGTTGATATGGGTGCTTCTATGCGTTATACTTCCTTACTACAAGGATTTACAGATGCAGAATTAGGAGTACTAAACTTATTCCCAACACTGAAATTTGCTTCTGATTATGCTGGTGCTGCTGCATCTAAGGTATCAGGATTAATTACTAATAAAACTACTCCAGAAGAAAAGTATGAAAATGCAAAAGCATTAACTCCATCTGGATGGTTATGGGGTGTTGTTGATCAATTTGGTTATAATTCAACAACAAGACCATTTACTACAAATAGTAAGGGTGATGCAATAGTACCACAAACTGGTACTGAAGTAGCTGCTTCTTATATGGGTGGTCAATCTGTAAAAGAGTCCAAAGAAAAAGCCATTAAACGTGAAATGAAATCTATGGAAGATGTTCGTACTCGTAATATTAATAGAGGACGAGATCTAATCATGTCTGATGATGATTCTAAGGTAGAACTTGGTGTACAAATGTTAATCAAAGAGGGTGTTCCACCCAAAGAGATTAAACAAATGTTACTAACAAAAGTAGATAGAATGTATAGACCTTCTCTAGATAGAACTTATTCTGGTAGAAAGGGTGATATTAAATTTTATAACCAAGCAAGAAAGCTAAATGAAATCTATGATATGTTGGAGAATAATAGATGAATGGTAGAGAGATAATTAAACACTTTGAAGGTTGTAAACTTGAGGCTTATAGGTGCCCAGCCGGTGTATTAACCATTGGCTGGGGCCATACTAAAGATGTTAAGAGTGGAGATAAGATCACTCAAAGTATGGCAGATTTTCTATTTGAACAGGACTACAAAGAAGCTGAAAGACAAGTTCAAGAAGTTGTTACTGCACTATTAACCGAACAACAATTAGGTGCGCTTACAAGTTTTGTATTTAATTTAGGTATCGGACAACTCAAGGTATCAACCCTACTAAAAAAATTGAACCAGAACGATTACAAGGGTGCTGCTGAGGAATTTAGAAAGTGGATCTATTCTAAAGGAAAGATACTTCCTGGTTTAGTTAAACGTAGAGAAATGGAAAGGATGGTGTTTTTAGATGCCTAATCTACAAGCAAGTCCTAGAAATGAGATATTAGGATATCTAGCTGATTTATTACAATCTGGAAAATCAACAGCAAACCAATATGAAGTATTACCACAAGTGCCATTGATTGGTGGTACTGGTTTAGGTGATTTATTTATGGGTAAAGCACCTGAATTATTTGATGATATGTCCTATTATGGATTACAAGCAGCAATGCGTGGAAGCGGAATTAATACATTGGGTGCTAAACCTGCTGTAGCTGATGCTATACTACTTGGTATGGATTTAGTAGGATTAGGTAAAGGATTAGGAAGTCTTAGTAAAAAATCTGCTACTGCTGTATATGATAAACTAATTAATGGTACTACATCTTTATCAAGAAGAGAGGCACTTAAAAAGATTGGTGGTATATCCGGAGGTGCTGCTGTTACCGGTGGAGGTGTAGGATTACTTCGTAAATTTGCTGATAAAGCGGCTGTAAATACTGCTCCTAAAGTTGCAAATAATGTTATATCACATAAGAATTATAGATTTAATACTTTAGCAGATTATTTAGATAATGTTAAGATGAAAGCACAAGATGAAGCATTTATAGAACATGCAGAAAACGGTGGTCTTTGGGGTGAGGACGTTCAAGAACAGTCTATACGAAAATGGATAAATCACTTTTTAAAAAATGATGAAGCTAATTATACTAATGCTAAGGATTTTGCGTCTGGATCACTAGAAAATCTACCTCCACCTCCAATGGAAGTTAAATATAATCCAGTTTCAAATCAATTTGAAAATATTGAGTATTTAGACGCATTTTCTCCACAAGCTAAACAGGAAATGAACGAATTTAAATCTCAATTACGTCAAATAGATCGTGAAAGATTTCTTGGTGAGGAATCTATGATGAATCATCCAGATGATATGACAGAGATTGCACATGGATTTGATACATATCAAAAACAACATTCTGCATTTGATACACAAAATCTTGATCCAATGGATTTTTATTTAAGTATTACAAGTAAGGATCTTCCATTTTAAAGGAGAAAATGATGGGTTGTGGTAAAAAAGGTAAAGGTAAAAAGAAGAAATAAAAAAAGCCCGGTCTGGTTTGTTCCAGCCGGGCTTTTTGTTTTATTAAGTTATATTATTTAGTAAAAATACTTCCCAATCAATTTGCTGATTTAGGAATTCTTGAAATGCAATTTCCATTTTTAGTTCATTATCAATCTCTTGAATTAAAAACTGTTCAAACATATTAACTCTCCTTCTTAGGATTTTCTATTGTTAATGAAAATGTATAGGATGGCATATCCGGATAATCCCATACAAATGCAACTGGTAGTTTTAGTTGTTCCAGTTCCAACTTTTCTACGATTTGTTCTAGCATTGTTTTTAATTGTGCTGCTTCACTCATAATCCACATACTCCAGATGTACAGGCTCTATCTACATTCTCTTCATAGATAATACCCGAATGTTTAATTGCTTCATGATATGGAACTTCTGTTAATGGCTGACCTCCTCTACTTCCATCTGGATAACATGTAAATCCTCTGAGCCTCGGAGCATATTTAGAAAGAACTTGTGCAAACGTACTAATCTGTCCCTCATTGTTATCTTTTGATCCCCAAGTTGGGAGATTAATGGTAGAGGAGATTGACATGTCAACGTAATCTTGAATGTCCGCTTGGAATTTGATTCGTTTTTCATAGTCATTTGCTAATCCATAAGCTGTTTCAATTTTTGTAGGATCAAGTCCATATTCTTTAATAAGTTGGTCCGCTGTCGAATCGACAACGTATTCGTACTTCCATTTAGTTCCATCAGTAAGGTAGCGTCGTTTATAAGCGACCGCAAATAGTGGCTCGATTCCAGTTGTGGTCCCCGCAAGGATGCCAATGCTTCCTGTAGGCGCAATCGCCCTGTAGGCCACTGGTTTTGAGATGTATAATCTTTCACAGTGTTCATTAGCGGATCTTTCAGATTCATCTTTATATACCTTTAACCATTGGTGGAGTTCTGGTGTAACTTCATAGCCATATCCTCGTTGTAGAAGCCAGGCATGGATTCCCATGAGTCCGAGACCCAAACGACGATTTTTTTCTCGTATCTTATAGACTTTATTGTATGGAAGGTCCGCTCTGAGCGTTCCACATACGAGGAATTTACTGGCAAGATTGACAACTGCCGTGAACTCTTCCAAACTTTTGATATTAGAGATATTGATTGAGCCAAGATTACATACGTCAGAGTCATCTTCAGATGTAACTTCCGTACAAGCATTTCTAAGTGTTTCATTTTGTTTATCACCAAAATTAAAACTAAATCCAGGTTCTCCAGTCATCATTGCTTGTTTGCAATTGGCTAAGAAAGTTGGATCATTAGCTCTACTAATTATATTACTTTCTGATGGAGTAACACCACTAATTTTATAATCTAAATTTAACCAATTATCATCATAGTTGATTGAAATATTAGTCATGTCTAGTGGCGCAGGGAAATTAAAGTCCTTTGACTTCAACTCCCTGATCTCTGAGGACCAGTTTTTCGCCGTAAGAAAAGCAGGAATATCCTCGTGTTGCCAATTGAGACTTGCGTAAATCGCGGATCGCCTGCTCCCACCTTGCATCACTCCTCGACCAACTTCGTTTATCATCTGCATCAGAGGAATTGGACCGCTGGACAATCCACCAGTACGACTCAGCGGCTTCCCTGATGGACGTAGAATAGAATAGTCTATCCCAATTCCACCCCCAGTCATTAGACAACTCACTGCTCTTTGTGTTAGATCTGCCCATTCTTCTCTAGTATCATGTTCTGCTCTTAATAAAAAGCAATTGTTAAAATAACTATTTTTCTTACCTGCATACCATAAGTACCTTCCACCAGGAATAAACTTCATTTCCTTAATATATTGTGTTAGTTGATCAATATCTTCTTTTGACATTATACGATGTGCTTTACCACCTCGTGTGCCACAAACATCATCAACTAATCTCTCAGCAAGAGCATCCCATGTATCAGTAGGACCCTGAGCATATTTAAATTTAAATATATTCTCACTAAATGTATTTTTAAATCTATTTACTTGCATTATATTCTCTTATTTGTATATCGAAGTCTTTTTCTTTTATTTCATATAGTCGAATTTTTTTACACTTTCGATTTTTATGAGCTTCTTTTTTCTTATCATTTGGTAAATTATCAGATTTACCTGTCCAAGGTCTCGATATTTTCATCGTCTTCAAATAATTGTGATCTAATATACTCTTGTCGAAGTTCAATTATATCTTCAAATCTTTCGACAATTTCTTCAGAATGAATATCAAGAAGTTCTAATAGAAATGTTTCTTCACATTTAGATAGATTTTCTAGAATTTCAGAAAATGTAATAGACATGTTTTACTTCTTAGCATTAACAAGAATTCTTTGACCAAATAGAAAACCAAAGGCGCAGTTTGCAGCTTCTAGTCCAACAGCTACTACTTTGGAATCCAACCCTGGAATATAAATAGCTGCAACTCCACCAAGAATGACCATACCAGCAGCCACGTAACGAGCAGAGGCGCGCAGATCAATAACCCACTGAGAAGGTGTTCCACCAGGAGTGTCCAGTTTTGCGATTGCTTCCAGTCTTTTAATTTCTTGATCATCAAGTTTAATTTGTTCATCTACTGTAGTGGCTTGTACGCCAGTCTTAGAAACTATTAATTGTTTAACACCCTCAATCCCAACAGGGATTAAGGATGATAGTAATGTAGTTAGTAATACACTCATTATTAACTTTCCTCTTTAACTTCTGTTTTTGGAAATCCCATATTTTGTGAATTTAGATTTCCATCATATTGTATAGGATTATTTAGACCATAAAAATAATTAAAAGGCCGTCCACAACATGGACAGTAATTTCCAAAATAATTAGGATTTGGATACCAATTTGGATTAATATACATATTAACTTTCAGAATGCTCTGATACACAATGTTGGAAGTATGTTTGAGAAGCATACTCTGCAGTTACATCAGGGTTAAAATAGACAATATCAATAATACGACTAAGTTCTGGAAATTCATCCATATTAAATTTAGAGTTCTTCTTTTCATTAATCATTATCTTAACTTGATCTTTTAGTTGTAATCTATCTACATTCGCATTACGATCTTGAGCAACTTGATAAACATATCTTGCGTAGTTACTACAATAGTCAGTAACATTATCAGGAGTCATTGCAAAACTGGTTGAAACACATAATGAGGTTAGTAAAGCCATTAAAATCTTTTTCATTTATAAAATTTCCTTAAAAATATTTGGACATTCTTTAGCTAGAATGTTATTAATTTGAGTTGCCACATCGCGGATTTCCCATTGAGCGTGTTTATCTGCTCGTAGTTTAATGAAATCCATCCATGCTTGTAAATTACCACATACAACTAATTCAGTATGTGTCCCTTCAGTTAGGATAAACCTAGCATCCTCTTTTCGTATACCCTTTTCCATTGCTTTTTTATATAAGGATAAAGAACTTTGCAGAAGTGAAATCCACTCTCCTCGAATTTCATCGGGAATTGAATCGGGAATTGTTGTTGTTGTTTCTTTTTCATTACAATACCTTTGTGATCTTTGTAAAAAATCTAGATGTTTACTCCGTACAAATTGATGGCTACAAACACGACTGATACCACTAACGTGAAAAGTTGCATGTGCAAATCTAAGAGTTGCTAAATGTCCATCTTGGGCACACTTGGCAGCACGTTTGATACATGCCTCAGTAATGCCTGATGAATTATAACAGATACCTGCCATCCTCCCAATGAATTCTTCTGCATTTGGCGTGATGAATTCAAGTTTAATATTAGCGGGCATCTCCAGATCCTGATATAGTTCCAGCAACTAGTCTTCTTGTTAATTTACCATAATTTAAATCTGCTAGATCTTCCATTGTCATTCCTAAAGAATCTGCTAGTCGTGCTATATACCACAGAACATCACTAAGTTCTGACATAATAGCACCAGGATCGTATGTACCATCTCTAAGAATCTTTTTTACCTTACCAGCAACCTCTCCGGCCTCGCTAGTAAGACCTAAAGCTAGATAACTTAATTCAAGATTTGATCCAGTACCTGCTTCTGGATAGATAGCAGTTGATAAAGTCCATTCTTGATAATCATTTATATCCATTTGATTGTTCCATTTCTTCAAATGCAATTAAGGCATTTAAATAATCTCTAGCTTTGTAAAGATCATTAATTCCGCCTTTAGCTTTCCACCTTGCTACATATTTGCAAATGTTTCCTTCTGCAAATCCTACATTATGACTAATTAAATAATCCATTAATATAGTATCTTTATAGTGAGAAGGACTAATCATATCTTTCCTTTAAATAGTCTAATGAAACAAAGCACTCATCAAAACAACCATTATTAACTCTATGTGCTAACAAAATACCACGAAAATGATTATTACTTTGATGATCTAGATATGTTTCATTGTGTTCATAACAAGAGCCAGCAATAATACAAGTAATGGTACTACCATCTGGCCGTTTCCCATACGCAACCTGCTTTCCTTGTTGATGACCTGCGATACAAGACATATGAAGCTTACTAACCATAGAGGTAGCAGTAGTAGATGGCCTGCCCATAACGCCGGTTGGGAAATAATGGCAGTAAGCAATACCATCAATGAACACAGGTTTAAGAAAACTATGAACTTCCCAATCTTCGTAAGGTAAATCTTCATATTTAATTAATCCTTCCAATTTCGGATCAGAATTGACCGCCCGTTCGATCCGTTCTTCATGATTGCCAAGACATAAGACGAGTCTAGGCTTATATTGCTTCTCTTTATTTTTCTTAGCACGGATGTTGAATTCACGCATGGGACCAAGCAGTTTATCCATCGCCTCTTTGGCCGCTGCAATGTCCTTAACATATCTTTTACCCTCGAACGATTTTTTCCCCACATCATAGCTACTTAAACTTTCCATATCTGCAAAGTCACCTAGATGTACAACAACATCTGGTTTCTTATCAATTATATATTGTCCTATTCTTCTTAAATATGAGAAATCTAATCCATGTTTTACTTGCGTGTCTGGAATTATTAGGTGTTTAGTCATTTTTATATATACTCCTAATATATTCAAAATCTACTGGTGTATAGTTATGTTGTTCTACAGATACACAATAATATCTTTTATCAGGAACAGATAATTCATGTAAATGTCCATGAATATTTGCTTTCCATCTACTTAAACTCATATCATGAATTGGAATATGACTTAAAATAAATTTGTCTAATATATGATATGCTCTTACATCTTTAAAATATTGTGCATACTGAGACAATTTAAAGTTATCATGATTACCTTTTATCAAAACCTTAATACCATTTAATTGTTCTAAAATTTTTGATAGAGACGAAAAGTTTCTAAATCCTATATCACCAAGATGATACACTTTATCATTTTTACTAACTACAGAATTCCAATTTTGAATTAAAATTTCATCATGATGGTTAATGTTATTAAATCCTTCTCTTAGTAAACCAGTTTTTAAATGGCTTTTAAATGTAAGAATATTTGAATGACCAAAATGAGTATCAGCAATTAAAAATGTTTTCATTTTACATAATTCTATCTGGAGATTCCATTAAATTGCAATATGTTTTTGGAGTTAGTCTATAAAAAGGAAACATACTATTATCAATTAAATATCGCAAAGCTAATTGTTCTATGAATATTGTATCTTCTTTAGAAGGATTCATATATACTGTATAATTTCCATCTTCAAAATCTAGGTCATGTTTCATTGTTGTTCTTTTATCCAATTTAAAATTTGATCTTTATCTTTTATAGAACAATATTTAAAATTATATTTCTCTGCCCATTTAGCATGTGTCATTTTTGTACCTCCACATAGTTTATTAGGATTATCAAAGACAAATCTAATATCTATTTCAGGATGTTGTTCTTTTAATAACACATATTTCTTTCTTTCTGTATGGTCAGATAAATATCCTTTTGTTTCTATTAATAAACCATTTCTAATTGTCCAATCAACTATATAATAATGATTAGATTCTGGAACTGTATATGGAATTTTAGTAATTTCATATCCATAATCTATATCATATTCTTTTAGTATCTCTTCAAATTTTAACTCCAATTTAGATCTACGTTTTTTTTCACTCATACATTAATAAGATCTAATTTTGATGGTTTATTTGCATACATACCATTTTTACCCCATTGTACTGGATACCAAATATCATTAATATCTTCATGATATGCACCGTTTATGTATCCCATAGATACTTCATAGAGTTTAACGCGGCTTCCACCTGCTGTTGCAATGGATTTGGTAAGGTCAAGTCCAGTAGTCTGTGCGCCCATGTTTCTTCCTCATTTCTTAATATCCAAAGACAAATTCCATTCATTAAAAATGAATCTTGGATATTATGTTTTGTATATAGATCATAAACAGTATCAAACATTTCTTGTTCTGTATTTAATGGTGATATGATTTTATCAGCTTTAACTTTTCCAATACCATTGATACCAATAATATTATCAGAGCTATCCCCAATAAGCATTTGTTTGTAAAAATGTTTAAGTCCTGTTTGTAAATCCACTGTTTCAAATATTTTCTTATTCCAATTATAATGTTTTCCTGGGATCATTCTAAGATCTTTATCATATGAACATAATATTGTTTCATCTGTTTGATAAATTCCAAGAAGATCATCAGCCTCATATGGGGTTTTTAGAATAGCATTCCATTCATATACTAAATATTCTCTACAAGCCTCTAAATGTTTAGGTCTTTCTAGATTATCACGGTTTGCTTTATATGATTGGAATAATGTCTTTCTAAAATTATTGGAAGAAAGAAAGATTTTAAACTCAGTAGCTTGTACTGTATCTAAAATCTCTCTAAGCTTCTCTTCCATTCTATATTTAGCTACATCGAATGGATCATTTTCCTTACATGAAGCAGCACATGGATAAGTTATTAAATCTCCATCGATTTGTGCTAACATTATAGATCTAAATCATCATTAAACTCAGGCAATTCTGCAAGAGGAACAATGGTATTGGCATTTCCAAATACAAAGTTTTCAAAGTCCTTTGCTAATGCTAGAACTTCATCCTTAGATGGAACCTTCTTATCATTTTTTAATAATGAAATAGCAGATGCAATAGAAGATTGTCTAATAATATAAACTTGCTTTAATGCTCGTTCCTCTGGTGTTTCATATGTAGATTTATACTGAGTACCACCACTTTCTTTTTTAGGTTGTTCTCCTACAGGAGTAGCAACTGCTCCAACAATATTAGTCCATTCCCAATAACCTTTATCATTCTTTTCTGTAGTAACTTCAAAGACATCACCTTGTCTTGAATCCTTTAGAATGTTATAGACATCTTTATTAGAGAAAGAAACAATATTCTTTGAATCTACTTTATCAGTAGCTAGATTTTTATAAGTAACTTCTACTTGATTCCACTTACCTTTATTAACAACTGCTGTAGCAATAACATTAATTTTCATAATATCTCCTAGTTATATAAATATTATCTCATATTACTTGATTTCTGTCAAGTCTTTTAAGTTTGGTCCTTCAGAAATTTCTCCGCACATTGGTAAATTCCATTTTACACCTAAACATTTTTCTATATTTCTTGGTAATACTTTAAAACTATCTAAGAATATTTCTTTTACAATCTCCTTTTCCGATTCAATAACGTCGGCTGAAACACTATCATGTATAGTGCTAATAAGTAAGCTATTAAGCTTATACTTAGAAAAACGGGACTTAACAGTAGCCCTATACACAGCCATAACATCTGCGCCAAGACCTTGATTAGGGTAGTTAGTAATTTCGTATTCTGAATATTCCATACTACCTTGTTTATAATACTTTTTAAATTCATATTCTCTACCAAATGGGGAAGTTAAAATTCCTGTTTCTTTTACTGTATTTATATATTGTTTATGGGTATAATAAATTCCTTTATATTTATTATAATATTGATCAATAATATCTTGCCAAAATTCTACGCTTGAAGACACAGGTTTAAAGTCCGGATCATATGCATATGCAAATGCTGGTCCTCTATAAATCCATCTAAACAAAAAGACTTTTGCAATTAATCTACTTGGTAATGAGAATCGTAATTGGTTTGCTGTATGCATATCATTCTTTTTAGAATCTTCTGCAACAGCATACCATTCTTCAATACCAATAGGATCTTGACTAAGATATAAATATGTTACCCATGCGGCTCTAGGCTTTTTGCGTCGATGTTCACAATAGCCATTAGAACTGCCCTCCTTCTCGGCCAGGAGCTTTTCCGAGTTGCTTAACTGAATATCTATTTCTAGTTCTTTGTTTCATAGTTCGTTCTTTAATATTTTCTAATTGAGTTCCTAATCTTAAATGATTTGGATTACAACATAAAGCATTATCACAATTATGTAATACTAATAATCCATCTGGAATTTCTCCTTTATATATAATATAAGAAAGTCTATGTGTTTTTATAGCTTCATTTTGAGATATTTTTAAAGCACCATATTTATTATTTCCAGTAATAGCACCTGTCCAAATCCAACACCCTGTATTTGGCTCGTACATTAATTTATCTTCAAATCTAGAGCGGATTGTATTTCCATGCCAGCTTTTGGCATCAATATTTATAATCATTAGAATCTACTTTCACACAATTGTTTTGCTAATGGACTCATATTCTGTCCATTGGGATCTGAACTTGCAATACGTCCAGTTACTGCTACACATTGGTTATATGTAGGATGTAATATAGAACCCCAATTCTTTTGTTCTAATTTTTTAGGAAGACCTTTTAAGTATGTTCCATTAAGCTTCTCAAGTTTTGCTCTTTCTAATATTAAAGTAATAATCTTTCGTACTTTAGTATTTGGTTTTAGAGAACGTAATGTTGGTTCATCAACTGACCATACCCCACCTTTTTTATATTCAGTACCATTCAATGGTTCAACTTGTCTATTAAATGTATAAACTTGTGTTTCATTTTTATAACGAGTTTGACCTAGTTTTTGTCCAGATTTAAAAGTTCCTATTGGAATTTTATAAACTCTTTCTATAGTGCCACCATACAATAAAGCAGATTTTTCATCATTAGAATTCCAGTCTAGTTCAAAGTTTATTAATAGATTTAATTTTGTTTCTAAATCTTTTATTTCTTTGTCTAAAGAGTTACTTAATTCTAAACTTTTCTTTTTATTATATAATAGACCATTCCATTCCATCTCAAGGAGACAAGGTAGATCTAACATATGTACTTTAAATAGTTTATATTGTTGTGGATTTTCTTTAAATCTTTCTAATTGTGCCTTATATAATTGATATGTTATCTCAACGTCTTGTTTATTATATTCTAGTAATTCTTCTAATGGTATCTGATCTGTATCAATTCCATTATTCCAGTATTTTTCCTTAATTACATCAATTTTATGACCCAAACCATATTTACTACAAGATGTTTCTAAGTCTGGGTATTTCCAAGTTTGTCTAGAAAATAAAAATTCAGCATATTGGCAATCATAAATATAAGTGGAATGCCTGGGGATAAACCCAAATTCTCTTCGTAACCAAGCCAAATCGAATTTAATATTAAATCCAATAAGTTGATCACTTTTAAGAAGGAGATCATTTATAAGGCCAACGTCCCATGGTCTTGAGAAACTGTATGAATTCTCTGAATTTTCTGAAATAACTTTTATTACAATCGAGCATAGTTTGTTGTCCTCATCATAAACATTACCTTTGTTTTTAGTAGTCGTCTCTACATCCAAGACTGCTGCAACCAATGTCTTCCTCCTCAGTAGGAAATTCTAGTAGTCCCCAATCAATTACTTTATAATCTAATTGAAATTCTTTAGCTGAATCACGTAGAAAATCTAGTACTTGACGTTCTGCTCTTGCTTCATTAGTTGCATCTACTGCAATATTAACTGGAATATCAAATTTCATTTATTTTTTACCTCTTTAATATCAAGTTTAACTAAGTATTCTATTTTCTTTTCTAGAAGACTAATGGCAAATGTTTTTGCTGTGAGGAATTGACCAAAACATTTGTATCCCTGTATAAATTCATCATCTGTTACATATGGAACTATAGTACCATTATTTAGATCTACTGTATATTTATTCATCGTCGTCATCCAAATTTAATATCATCACATTATAATACCTACCACAATTATGATGTGGATGAATTGATTTAAAATAATCAGACATTTTTCTAGCTAATTCTGTTTTATGTTTTTGTTTTATAGGAGTGTTTCTTATTAGTTTAGATATTTCCATCATTTGAGTGGTATTTAAATATTTTAATCCCATTTTATATATCTATGTATCTAGCAATGTCAGGTTTAATGAGTACTTCAATCTTAGCATGTCGTCTTTCTGCATCAGTATCTTCATCTCCGGTTAATTTATTTTTGATGATATTAATGAATCTATTATATTCTTTAAATTCATCATGAACTTTGCCGATGCCTATAATCCAATCTGCTTCTGCTTGTTTTGCTGTCTTTGCACCAGCAACATTATCCATAGTTAACCATTTTTTCCCCTCTCCGCTTGCATCAGCTTGGCAGACTCCAATAACTGGGCAGTATGTTTTTGCAAGTTCTCTAGCCCAGATATAAATTGACCCAAGTCGTAGGTCTTCGCGGTCATCATGAAATCCTTTGATCTTATCGAGTTGGTCAAAAATAATAAGGGATGGACACAACTCCTTGCAAAGTTGCTCAACTTGGGATCTATGGATTGTAGCTGAGTCAAAGAGTTTAATGAAAGAACAACCGGAATCTCTAAAAGATGCTTGGTATGCATTTATATCTCCTAATAGTTGTGCTAAGGGTAATCCAAATGTAGATTGATAACAACGAATCATTACTTTAGAACCTTGTTCTTCATTATTAAACCATAAAATTGGTCTATCTACTTGAGTTGCAAAATGTGTAATTTCTGAACATAAGAAAGTAGTTTTACCTGTTTCCGGTCTAGCAAATAAGAATCCAAAGTCACCTTTTCTTAATGATCCAAGACTAGTATTTAATGAATTTAATCTCCAACGTAATCCTTTTGTTTTTATAGAATCTGAAACTAGTGTATCCAGGTCACTAGAAATAAATTCAATTTTAGAATCTTCATAAGAAGTCTCGAATTTATTTAGAGTAGATTGAATTGTTTCAATAGAACTGCGGCCTTCTGATACTTCTAAAGACACAATAGCTAGTTCATAAGCTAATTGTTTATTCTTTATATCTTTTAGTATATCATTAATTATTTCTTCATTAATTTCATAATTAAATAAATCTTTAAGAAGATCTTGTATAACTTCATAGTTTTTAGAAGTACTTTTAGAATCTACATAAAGACAATAATCACTTAAAGACACAGTATTATTGTATTTTTCTATTAGTTCTTTTAATGAAGTATATAATAATAATATTTCTTTATTTTCTTTATTTATATTATTATATATATAATTATAATATTTATTATAATTATTTATATCTAATAGATACTTTAATATATATATATAATTATTATTCTTTATTTTTGTTGTTTGTGTGTTGTTTTTTTG